>NZ_JBJGEJ010000024.1:0-56010 GCF_045062345.1 Pseudomonas sp. 2024-210
GCATAAAGTGATTGCGCTCGGCGGGATCATTAATCACTTGCCGGCATTTATTGGCTGACCATTGCACCTCGGCATACCCGACATACAAGGTGCTGGTTTTGGGGAAGATCAACGTCGGCGAATGGATCGGGTCGTCGCGTTCATCCTCGACCACCTCCTTGCCCTGAAACAGCATCGACTCAACCACGCCGTTATAGACCCGGTACTCGGACAGCTCGCCGTTACCGCCGTCGATCACATAAAGCCAGCCATCGCGCAGCAGGCGAATGCCCAACGGGCGACTCTTCAGGCTGTAAGGCATGGCGATTTCAGCGGACGGGTCGAGCGCCGGGTTATCCACCAGCCCATAACGCAGGGGCAGCAGTTGCACGGTGCTTTTCATTAACGGGCAGACGCCCAAGGCCACTTTGGCATCGGTGCGTCTGAGCTTGAGGTCGTTGGGGTTTCGTAGAATGCGCGGGCTCATTAGTCAGATTCCTGTATTCCGAATACCAGCCATCGACCCGCTTGCGCGGGCCGATGATGCACAGGGCTATACAAACTTAGGAAACTGGAGCACGCCAGTCGTCAGAACCGGAGGTACCAGAAACTTCGTGAGTCCAGGTGATTTTGCGGTAGGTAAAATGCACATCTTGCAAGTGAGTGAAGTGCGAATTGCCAGGGTCTTGGCAGTTGTGCATGTAGTCCTTGATATCTACGATGATCGCGTCTTCAAGTTTGGTGGTGTAGTAATGCTCCTGGGTGCCCGAAGCCGAGGTCCGATACCACTGAATAACGACTTCAGTCATGCGCTCACCGGACGTCAATGCTGCAAGCAGAAGCGGCGAGGACTTGTCGAAGACCTTGGTGATGCACACGGGTTTGTGGACACGCTGCCCGGTTGGCTGACCCGACTGAGGGTCACGCGGAATGATGACAACGTGGGAAAAACCTTGAACCATGACTTGGTCTTCATGACCTTCCTGATAAATATTACCCACCGAGTCTTCGGTGAAAGCGCCGGCAGTAATCGAACCTTGTTTTTCACCGGTGATGGACATATACGCTGGCGTAGCCATGAAGTGCTCCTTAGAGAATTGAGGTAAACCCATGTGTCATTTCACAATGGGCAACTTCAATCATTCCAAGACTTATGCCAACTTGTCCGCGGCCCTTATAAATCAAAGCTTGCAGATGGATAGACGTCGTTATTTGTATCAACTAATGAGTAACAACAGGTAAAAGTGCGCAAGAAGTTGCGCAGTACTGCGCAACATTTTGCGCACTGAACGGTAGCCCATGCCCCCTACAGGTTTCAGCGCTTCACCCAAAGAAATAACCTTTTAAGTGCGCAATAAGTTGCGCACTTAAAAGGGTTCACATTTGCCAGACGCCAAGCGATCACACGCCTCGGTTTCAGTTTCTCTGAAGTGATAAGCCCGCGTATTCAGTTTTATCGTTCAAAGATGACAAAGGCTCCGGCACCCAAATCAAAAAGGGGTCCTTGGCCGGGCGATTATCGTAAGGCCGCATCGGGAGATTTTCATTCAATTCACCTGCACGACGAAAACCGTACACTTTGCGGCGTTCCACATGAATGCTTGGCGCTGTGCCCTCGCCACTGGCGGGCTCGATATTCATCGCCTTCAAGGTGGCCAGCAGGTCCTCCATGATCAGCGCGCGATCAAGGGTAAAGGCCGATGCAAAACAACGCCAAAAACGCCAGCCCGCGCGTTCCAGAATACGTTGGCGTCGCATGTCACTGTCCCAGCGGTCAGGCCCGTGGAAGCGGTCGCCGTCGCACTCGATCGCCAGACGGCTATCGTTATCGCCCTCGACCACCATGTCGATGCGATAAGCGCCCACGCCCACCTGCGGAATCACTCGATAACCCCGACGGGTCAGTTCGTCGTACATGTCGCGCTCGAAGCCGGACTCGCACAGTTCTCGCAGATCACTGACCTGCTCAGCATCCTGAGCAAAGGGCGTTTCGAAGTGCTCAATCAAGCCACGGCGCAGGGTATCTACCGCACTGAGGTCGGTCAGTTCGACGCTGCGCACCAGGTACATACGGTCCCGCGCTCGCGACGCCGCTACGTTGAATCGCTGGGCAATCGAGTCGCGGCTGTTGGCAAAGCAATCGCCCGGCGAAGCCACCATCGACAGAAACATGATGTCGCGTTCCTTGCCTTGAAATGTGCGGGCGTCGCCGCAACTGATCTGGAACTGGCTGATGACTTCTTCACCCAGTTCTTTGGTCAGCATTTGCATGACTTTTTGCGCTTGCTCCGCCCCCAATAACGAGACCACGCCAATGCTGCGACCGGCAATCTGTGGCATGGCAATCAGGCGGCGAATTTCCTCGACAATCACGTGGGCTTCGCCGAGGTTGAACTTGCCTTTTTTCACCCCGTCCATCACCAGCAGGTCGACCAGCGGCGGGTCCAGCCGCTCGGTCATTTTGGGCAAACGCAGCGGCTTGAGCTCGTGGTTATAAAACTCGCGCTTGGAGTATTCAATGATCGGCGCCACGCAACGGAAATGCTCGCGCAGCATGGTGCCGCTTTTAGCGAAAACCACTTTGAACAGGTCATACAGCGAGCGCTCGGGTGACATCAAAGGCCGGTACAGCCCTACCTGATTGCCAAGAAAGCGCGACATCATGTTTTGCACACGCTCCTCTTCCATGCCAATGCCGTCCGGCGAGACTTGCTTGTCATCGCCCACCACCAGCACTTTTTTAGCCCGCAACAACGCTGGCAACGCCGTCAGATCGGACTGTGACGCTTCATCGATGATCACCAAATCGAACGCGCCGTACTGTGCTGGCAAACTTTCGCAAATGCGGTAGTGCGGCATGATCCAGCAGGGTATCGCCGAAATCGCCACATCGGCCGCGAGCCGTGCATCCTGTCGGTAACGACCAGCGCGTACCCCTGTGCCTTTGCCAATTTTTCGAATCGCCGTGCGATACAGCTCAAGGGCCGCCCTGACACTTGGCGTGGCGTTTTCAGAAAGACGCAACCACGTCCGCTTAACCACCGCGTCCTGATACAGGCGCGACAGACTCAATTCCAGTTCGCTTCGAAGGTTAAACAGTCGCTTGAGATCCTCGCGTCCGTCAATGCTATCGAGGTAATGCGCCAGACGGCAAAGACGCCAGACGTCCAGACAGTTGTCCGGGAGCAAGCCGTCCACCGGATCTGCACTGGGTTCTTCACGCAAACGAGCGGCCCAGCTTATGCCGCCACTGTCCGCGATAAGGTCCGTGACCCGTTGCATGGTGTCGAGCGCATCGGCCAGTGCCAGCACCCGACGCAACTCGTCCATCAGCGAGGACCATTGCGCTTGAAGCTCGGCGGTATCCACCTGCGGCTGGCCCAGCGTCAGATTCAAAAACCCTTGCAGACGTGAACTGATCTCGCCACCACAACCGGCCAAGGCTGTGTTGAAGGTTTCTTTGATGACCCATGTGGCCGCCAAACGATGGCGCATCAAGTAATGGCGCAGGATACTTTGCGCCTGGCCCAATACAGCCTCATCGCTGCGCAATCGGCTCACGTCAGCCCACTCTGGGAGGATGCGTTTCAGCTCGCGGTGTGCACGGGTTTCACTCTGTTCTGTCAGCACAAGCGCGTCAAATTGCTCGACAGCCCGCGCCGCCACCATCAATTGCTCAGTGTCGGCTTCCAAGGTCGGCAACGGCATTTCTGCGGCCAGTGCATTCCAGCGCAGCATCAAGGTGCGACTGTGTTGCTGCCAGCGCACAAAGGCTTGCACGTGCTGCCAGTCTTCTTCGCTTTGCGGTTTACTGCCCAGTAGCACAATGGCGTCCAACAGCTGCTTTTGTACGCCCTTCCCGATCAATCCGGACAACCCGAACGGGCGCTTCCCTTCCGCCAAATTGTCGATGGCTATCAACACTTCGGGTTGTGCGTGCAGCTCGAACGACACACTCACCGGACGGGCAACAAATCCCTTACGCCCCGCCAATGCCTCTGCGATTTCAGCCTTGAGGCCGTCGAAAAGCGCGTGTACATCGCCGTTACCGCCGCGCATCAGCCAGGCCTGCATTGGCGCGACCCAACTGTGCGACGTTGTACTGATTTGCGTGCGCAATGCCTGCAAATGCTCCAGAAGCTCAACCAGTGCCTGAGCCTGCTCTAGCGTCTGCGGGCTGTTGTCCAACAGCCGAGGCACTTCGCCGGTGCTCTCCTTATGCTGCAACTGGCTTTCCTGAGACAGATCCTGATGCACTTGAATCAGCGTCTGAGCGTCCGGAAAATCGGCCAGCTTCGGTAATGCGTGGCCCAGATAGGCCAGCGCATCCTTCAGCTCAAGACGGGCTTGGCGCAGTGCGATGATGTCTTGCACATTGAAGCGTGGCCGATGCGCGTCGCCGATCCCTATTTGATCGGAAAAAGCGCTGACCTCGGCGTGCGCCGCAGCAACCTGCAACGCCGCTTGTGTGGGGCTAAGACGCTCGCCGTCGATCTCAAGGTCAGACAAGTTGCGCTCGGCCCAGTGGGTAATCTCACGATCGACACTGGCCATCTGACCGTGAAGGGTGTTTATTTCGTCATCAATTTGACCGATTTCACGCTTATACAGCGCACGATCAATGCGCTGCACTTCGGCCGAAATTTTTTGAATGGCAAACTCAAACTGTTTCATGCCGTCCGCTTCGCTGCTCAACAAGCTAATAGCCAGTGGGCGAATGGCTTCGGGAAGCTTTTCCTGCAACACGGCCAAGGCCGGGTCTTTCATCGATGTCACCAGCACACGCTTGCCATTGGCCAGGTAATGGCTAATGACGTTGGCAATGGTGTGCGTCTTGCCCGTACCGGGTGGACCTTGTACCACGACGCCATCGTGCACTTGGAGCAGTTGGATGATCTGCACCTGCTCGTCGTTGTAGGGCTTGGGGAAATACAGTTCATGAACCTTCGCAGCCGGTGCTTCTGCATGTTGTGAACCGCTGACGTAAGACAAACCACGAAAGGGAGGCAGATCCACGTCTTCAAGCACAGAGGACGGTTCAGTCAGAACGGCCTGCAAGGCAGCCGGTAGCGCTTCGAGTCCCTCAATCTCGCCGTCAAATCGGCTCAGGTCTTCGATAAACATATTGCTGTCGCGCGCACGGGCAAACAGGCACCAGGTGTCAGTGACACACAGGTGTTCGTCGGCTTTGGGGACAGAGCGATCACCTTCGGCAACCGTTACCGGCAAAAACTGCCCATGAGCATCAAGCAAGGTCGAGGCGGAGCGAATCACCGGCTCATAGCTTGAAGGGCTAAAGGGACTGATGCCCGCCTTCTCGTGGGCGAAAAAATCCTTGGCCAGCGTTGCCAACGGCCCGACACCGGCAATGTCCGCCGCCACATAGGCGTCCACTTCCAGACGCGGCTCGGCCGCCCGCGGGCGCACTTCAATCGCCATGCTATCCGGATTAATGGCCAGTTCCACCAACTGACTGATCAGAGGGTAATGGATGACGCCAATCTGGGGATGCTCCCACGTCGAAACACCTAACCCCCAAACCAGCTCCAGTTGTGCGTCTCCCAAATTGCCCTGCATCTGTTGCACTAATAAAAACAGCTCGGCATACAGCTCGATGCTTTTGCGTCGCTGCTTTTCTTCAGTCGCCCAGCGTCGCCAAGCCGTTTGGCAGTAGGATTTGAACTGAGCCTTGATCTCGCCAGCATCCAGGCAATCTTCCAGATTGACCCACTCATCCAGCAGGACTTCTTCGTCCAACTGCAAGGCGTCTGGCGTGAGACGGGCCAACTCGGCATCGCTGAGTGCACCGCAGCCCAACAGCCGTTCGCGAGCCACCTGCAGCTTCAGGACCGGTTCGGTTTGCGGTGTGCTTTTGAGGTCTAACCACACGCCCAACAACGGGCTGAGCGGTGCAGGGGGTTTGATCTCATGCAAGCGCTCCAGCCGCAACCAGACTTCATCTTCTTCGCCGTTTTGCACATCCAGGCTGACGCCAGGCAACGCTCGCAGTTTTTCTTCACTGGCACTGAATGCATTGTGCTGGCTAACGGTTAAGGCAGGCCGCTTTTGCATGAGAGCGGTCTGTTTTACAAATTCAATCAGACCGGCGAGACGGGCACGTATTGTATCCATGGGGGAGCTGAACCACTTCCAAAAGGGGCGCCTGGGAAAAATGTGAGGCGCCGGAAAAAAGCGAAAAAACTTACAATGCTCGACACGATACAGCGGTTCAGTGCAAAAACTACTCACGAGACAGTTGATCGATGACGCATGAAGCATCCGCGCGCTAGGCCAGGTGCATCAAACCCTAAAAAAAAGGCCCTTCCCGGAACCGGGAAGAGCCTTTGGATAACGCCGTGCTGATTAGCCCAAGTTAACGCCGAAGTTCGATGCCAGCGGTGCCAGACCGCCCGCAAAGCCTTGGCCGATAGCCTTGAACTTCCATTCTTCGCCGTTGCGATACAGCTCGCCAAACACCATCGCGGTCTCGGTCGAAGCGTCTTCGCTCAGGTCAAAGCGTGCCAGCTCTTTGTTGTCTGCTTTGTTCAGAACGCGGATATAGGCGTTCGACACTTGGCCGAAGCTTTGTTTACGGCCTTCAGCATCGTGAATGGTCACGGCGAACGCCAGTTTTTTAGCGTCTTGCGCCAGACCCGCCAAGTTGACGTTGATCTGCTCATCGTCGCCTTCGCCTGCGCCCGAGCGGTTATCGCCCTGGTGCACCACGTGACCATCCGGGGAGGTCTTGTTGTTGTAGAACACAAAGCTGCCGTCGTTCAGCACTTTGCCGTTCTCGCCAACGATAAACACCGAAGCGTCCAGGTCGAACTCCTGGCCGTCAGTCACACGTGGATCCCAACCCAGACCAACGATCACTTCGGTCAGACCCGGTGCTTCCTTGGTCAGGGAAACGTTGCCGCCTTTACTCAGACTTACTGCCATTTTCGTGAACCCTTATATAAAAAGATGAATGGGTACGGATTAAAACTTCAGACCAAAGCTTTCAGCCAATGGCTTGAGGCCACCGTTGAAGCCTTGACCCACAGCGCGGAATTTCCACTCGGCGCCGTTGCGGTACAGCTCGGCGAAAATCATCGCCGTTTCGGTGCTGGCATCTTCTGCAAGGTCATAACGAACAACTTCGCTGTTGTTGTCCTGATTGACCAGACGGATAAACGCGTTACGCACCTGACCGAAGTTTTGACGACGGGCGTCAGCTTCGTGAATGGTCACAGTGATCGCGATTTTATCGATATCGGCGGGCACTTTGGACAGATCGATTTTGATCGCCTCGTCATCGCCGTCACCTTCGCCGGTACGGTTGTCGCCAGTGTGCTCAACCGAACCGTCGGTGCTTTTGAGCTGGTTGTAGAAAATGAAGTCGGAGTCCGCACGGACTTTGCCGTCAGCCTTGAGCAGAAAAGCGCTCGCGTCCAGGTCGAAGTCCTGACCGTCGGTGGAACGGGCATCCCAGCCCAGACCCACAAGTACTTTAGTCATCCCTGGAGCTTCTTTGGTCAGGGACAGGTTGCCGCCTTTGGAAAGGGAAAGTGCCATGTGTAGTTCTCCTAAGTCCTTAGTAATCTGCGATCAAGCGTTCGTGTCGTTTTTAGCAGGTTCTTCATCTTTACCGGGAAAGATGATGCTGGCCACGATACCTATGGCCAATACCACCAGCACGATTATCAGACTGGTGTTTGGATCAATTTCATAACCATGGCCAAACAGGTGATCGGTTGCGTTCAGGGCCAGCTTACCGGCGATAAAGAACAACAGCGCGATGACCGATTTTTCCAGGTGAACCAGGTAGCGCTTCAGGGCTTCAAGCACAAAGTACATGGTCCGCAGACCCAGAATGGCGAACATCATGGCCGAGTAAACGATCAGAGGTTCACGGCTGACTGCAATCACGGCCGGTACGGAGTCGAAGGCGAACAGAATGTCCGAGACCTCGACCACCACCACACACAAAAACAGCGGAGTCGCGAACAACGCGCCCTTGCCAACCAGGGTCATACCCTTGTTCTGCGGCTTGGTGATCTCTTTTTCAAGCTCTGTGCGTGAAACAAAGAAATTATGTCCATGCAGCTTTGGCCATACCGGGAACAGTTTCTTCGCGAAACGGTAGGCAATATGCTGGGAATAGTCCTCTTCTTCGTCTTCTTCCTTGCTACGCAGCATCATCACTGCGGTCCAGGCCACGACCACTGCAAACAGCACTTCGACCCAAGGGCCGAACGCCAGCAGGCCGGTACCGATCGCAACAAAGATCAAACGGAAGACGATGGCGCCGATGATGCCCCAATACAGCACGCGGTGACGCAACGCATCGGGAATCTTGAACCAGGCGAAAATCGCCATAAATACGAACAAGTTGTCGACGCTGAGCACTTTCTCCAGCGCGTAACCCGTCACGAACAGGCTCGCCACGCTTGGGCCGTGGGCGTAATACAGGTAACCCGCAAACGCGAGCGAGATCAGTACCCAAAAGACCGACCAGATGGCCGCATTGGCCAAGGTGACCGGTTTATCGCTTTTGTGGGTGAACAGGTCGATTGCCAAGGCAATCACCGCCAGCGCCACAAATACAGCGATGGTCATTGGCGGAAAGCCAATTGCCGTATTTACCGTGTTTTCCATGATGTCCTCAGAGATCAAAATCGCCAGGGTTCAGCCCCAGCTCATTACAGATAGTGCGGCAAGCAGCCCGCTCACTTTCATCGAAATTGCCGTCAGCGCTACCGATTGCGCAGCAAACACGCACCAGCAGACGCGCCGCATCTTCTTTTTTACGTAGCTGACCGATCGACTTCAGGGCTTCTGCGCGACCGATCTGCTGATCGAACTCAAATTTCTCACAGACGGCATTGAAGGACTTGATGACGTCTTTGACGTCAAAGGCTTTCAATTCATTCGAGTTTTGAATAAACCCGATCATCTTCTGTTTTTCTTCGCTACTGATAGAGCCGTCAGCCGCAGCCACCAATGCGCAGCCGCTGACCACCGCTTCCATGAACTCGCGATTTTTGAACTTGCTGACTTCCGTCGAAAGCTTGTCACGGGCAGCCGTTGCATTGGTTTTCAGCCATTCGAGCATTGGGTTCACCTTGTCAGAAATTGCGGGATCGGCGCCTGCCTCGGCAGGCGGCCACTTACAAAACGCTCATTTGGAGCCAGCCGACCAGCGCATGCCCCAGTTGTAGGCCTTGTCCATATCGGAGTGGCCCTTGAAGAATTCGACCTTGCGGTTGACCTTCACGCTGCCGCCGATATTTTCGAGCAGGGCAATAGCGCACATACCTTTGGTGCCGCCCTCTTCGCTCAGACGGACTTCAATCGGTGGCTCACCCGGGATGTACAAGGTAATCACACCATCAGTGGCCTGCCAGTTCGGTGCACCTTCGTAGATGAACGCGTACACCAACACGCGGCGCATCTTGCGCCACTCTTTACCATTGATACGTAACCACTCGCCGTCGCTGACTGAACCCGTGCGGTCATCGCCCATCAACTGGATAAACGGCTCGTCACGGAAATCGCCAAAAGCATTGCCCAAGGCTTGCACTGCGCCTTTACGGCCGTTTTCCATTTCGTAGAGACAGCCGACGTCCAGGTCGATGCCACCCGATTTACCCCGCAGCGAAGCGAAGAAGCCCCCACCGCCGCTTGGCGATGTACGGTTCCAGTTAAGGTTGATTTTGATCTCGCCAAAATCGCCGTCTTTTTTGTCGAGGCTGATGGTAGGGCGCTGTTTGTCGAGGGTGATTTTCGACAGGTTGATTTTCGGGGCCGGTGCTGGTGCAGGTGTAGGCACTACGGGCGCTGCAGCCGGGGCCGGAGCCGGAGCCGGAGCCGGAGTTGGCGTTGGCGTTGGCGCGGGGGCTGGAGCAGCGATTTCAACCCCGAAATACTGGGCCAAGGGCGCCAGACCACCGGCAAACCCTTGAGCCACGCAACGGAACTTCCAGGCCCCCTGACGGCGGTAGAACTCGCCCAGAATCAGCGCGGTTTCCTGCATGCCTTCTGTCGGAATCGGCGCTTCAATGCCACCGGTCACCGACACGTTCAGCTGTGGGAAGGCGGCGAACTTGGCCTTGTTCTCGTAAATGGTCGCGGTCAGGGCCACTTTATCAATGGCCGGATCAAGGGCGTCCAGATTGACGCTGAACACGCTGCGACCGGCGGCCGACTCGGCCAGCTTGACCGCGCCATTGTTGACGCTTTGCTGACCGAAGAAACACATGTCGTTATCGCCACGCACCTTGCCCGACTCATTGAGCAAAAACGCCGAGACGTCCAGGTCAGCGCCCGGCACAGGCGTGTAGCTGATGGTGACGCTCAGGGTGCCGGAGGTGACGGCCGTGTTGGCGCCAGGAGTCAGAGTGGTCATGCACGCACCGCCTGGGCAGCTTCGCTGCTCAAGTCCTGTGCGGTACGGCCGTTGGCCACAGTGCCCACTGCGGTCAGGTCCCAGCCTGCCGAAGTGCGGCTCAGGTAGGCCATGACCACGCCAGTATGGCGACCTTTATCAGACAGGTTGAAACGTGCCAGCTCTTTGCCCGTCAGCTCATCAACGATTCGGCAGTAGGCATTTTCTACTGACTCAAAGTTTTGCCCTGTGAAGGAGTTGACGGTAAACACCAGATGCTTGACCCCGGCTGGCAATTGCTCAAGGTTGACCAGTATCGACTCATCGTCGCCATCGCCCTCACCCGTGCGGTTGTCGCCGGAGTGAACGATTGAGCCGTCGTTAGATTTGAGCTGGCGGAACCAGACCAGATCCAGGGGTTGTTTGCTGCTGTCGAGCAAGATGCAGGACGCATCCAGATCGATGGCGGTATCACTGCTCAGCAACTTGGCAAAGAAGCCGCTCGGCTTGACCGGGTCCCAGCCCAGGCCCATGCGGATTTTTTTGAGGCCGGTGCCGGCTTCTTTCTCAAGGGAAATGGTTTGGTTCTTGGACAGCGAAATGGCCATGTAGCGTCTCCTTGTCTGCACTGATGCACATTTAGGGTGTTGCTGATTATTGACGTGCTTTGCTTACGCCTTGCTTACAGTTCTTCACGCAAGCACACGTCAAGTGGCCGCTTGCGACGCCACAGCGCGTGAAATTCGCGCCAATGTGGCTCTTGAGCGGCCCCGAGCATTTGTTCATCGCCCCGGGTGTCACCCCAGGCGCGTAACGTGTATTGGTCCAGAGGCCCGTATTGCGCCTCTAAACGGATGACTTTTTGTTCGCAACGACAGTTAGTGCCATCGATCTCTCCGGTCAGTACACCGTCGACCGAAGCCAGACGGGTGCCAATGAGGCCGATGCCCAATTTCCTGGCAAAGGGGGCAAGCACCAGCTCAGGCGACGCTGAGCAAATAGTGACAATAGCGCCCTGCTCCAGCTGGTTGGCGACAGATGTTAAGCCTAAAGGGCGCATGAGGCGCTGCCACGAAACGTCACAAAATGCTTCTGCACGCTCTTTGACCCACGCTTCCTTCGCCCCGGTAAGGTAAACCGTGATCAACTTTTCCTTCAGATCATTACGCGATATCTGGCCTAGCAAGTAAGACAGGGTCGCAGGAATCATCCGAAGCAAGCGCATGGCGAACAATCGGTTGCCGTACGCAAAGCGCAAAAAGGGCACGAACGAATCATGATATGTCAAAGTGCCATCAAAATCGAAAGCCGCTAAAACCTTTTTGCCATTACTCGATGTATTCAAAACGTTGTTCACCCCACTACTTCAGCCAGTCGCAGGCTGCCTCCAAAAATATCCGCTGAGCTGCATTCAGGGCGAACCCCCTGCCAATGCGCTCGCTCAATCGTTTTTTGCGCCCAGGTGTAATGGGTCGCGGGTTCGCACATGGCGTCATTGAACTTGAACACCGCCGGTGCGGCCTCACTCACAATGTGGCGGGCGCTGTTGAGGTCTTCAAGGCTGACTTGCAGCGCGTTGTGGATAATGGCGATTTGTGACGGATGAATCGCTGTTTTACCGACCAGCCCGTGGGCCAGATCCAGCGCCAGCTCATGCTCCAGCAATTGCGGTGTATTGAGTTGTTCAAATACCGGCGCTGTCAGGGCAAAGCCCGCCGAACCCATGATTCCGCAGAGCATCGGTATGACATAACTCATGGGCGTGCTGTACAGCGTCATCGCCGGGTTACGTCGCAAACCCAGACAGCCCATCAAGTCGTTGCCACCGATACGCAGAGCAATGATCCGCTCGGGCAACAGTTCAAGCATGGCGCCCCGTAGCTCAACCATGGCGCTGGGGTCATAGACCTCGGGCGTTTCCAGGGTAGGCATCAGCATCAACTCGTCGCGTGTTACCGCCTGTTGCCACTGCTGGATATTGCTCAACCGCAGTTTGGGCACCACAAACCCGTCGACATACCGCATCAACGACCAGTCGTTGAGCACAGCCGCCATGGCTGCATCGCGTGGCCGGACAAAGACCATCGGGCCGCCCGGCGGTCGACCGCCACGTGCATCGATCCCCAATAACAGGTTTTTCAGGTTATTGAGCGCTTGCTGCACATCGGTTTCGGCCACCGCGTCTTCAAGGCAGACCACCAGCGAACGCAAGCCCTGAATCTTTTCGCCCATCACCACGTCAAGAATGTCGGGACGTGTAGCCGGCATATAGAGCGTGGCGCCCAAGGCATAGGGTGAATGCTTGATCATCAGCGAACACTCCTGATTACTGTTACTGCGCGATAGGGCCCCAATACCTCGCCGACTTCTTCGACCTCGATATTTGCCTGCCGGGTTAGGTGTAGCAGCAATTGCACATCCTGGTCATCGCGATTGCGCACCAGCACATGGTCTGGCACCCGACGCATGACGGCGCGGGTCGCTTCGGCGATGCCCGGTTTAACCCGATTGGGATTGGTCACGCCAAACCGTGTCGAGATACGTTGGACAGCGGCCACAGCCGAGTGTTGCAACGCTGCGGCCTGCTCAGTCGTCCAGGGCTGGGCCGATGCCAGCGGCGCCAACTGCGCTCGCTCGGTTTCAATGCTGTGAATAAAAGGCCGGGTCACGTCATGCTCAGCCAGATGGCTATACACCACACAGCCATGCAGGCCCGGCTCCTGTGGCCAGATTGAACGCGAAACAAGGCCGGAAACCGTTGCCCCCAGAATACCGGAAGGGATCAGCCAGTCCTCGGCCGAAGCCGCCAGCCAGGCACGCCCACACGGATCGGCCAGCACCACCAGTCGAGGATCAACCGGAAAACGCGAGTCGCCGGCCAGGCTCTCGCGAATCTGCCCGCTGATCGCGCCTTTACCCGTCCAGCCATCGACGAAAACGATGTTGTCGGCGCCGTGGGTCTTGATGATCGCTTCGAGTGCGACGCTATCGATGCCTCGGTCGCGAATGATGCTGATACCGTAATGCCGCGCATTGCGGCCCAACCCGACCAGCGCCCGACGCAGCAGCACGCCCAGCGGCAAACCGGCACGCACGAACGACACCAGCGCAATCGAGGCGCCGGTGTAGCGCTCATCCAACGCCTGAGCGAGTGACTGCACATCGGCAGCCATTCGTGCACCGTTTTGCGTCAACGCTAATTGATACAAACGCTTGTGGGTGTCAGAGGGCGCATCTTCCTGACTGATCATCTCGGAATAGTGGCGCTGCTGAGTCTGGATCAGGCGCTCTTTTTCCTGCACATCGGTGACTTCGATTTCCATGGCGCGCAGTAAAAAGTGCACGTCATCAGTGTCGTAGCTGCCACTGCCTACGGTGTGTAGCCCTGCAAAAGCATTACTCATCAGTAACACTCGACATCACGTGACTGGCCAACTGCCCACGCTTGGGCGTGCCCCACCAGTCGCACTCGGTCATAAAGCCTAAGTCCGACACGCTATCGCCGAAGCCCAGTATCGGGCGTTTACCGTTGTTCGCCTGATCACGGCGGATCCATTCACGCACCGCCACCTGCTTTTGCAAAGCATTCGGCAAGAAGGCCAAGTTGTTGCCATTGCCATGCACATACAGCCCGTCTAGCAACCCACGCGCCTTGACTTCATTCATAACGATCAACAGGGCTTCATCGGTTTCGTTGTTGTGCTTGGTGACCACGTAATTGGCCAGCCCTTGTTCTTCTACGACCCAGCCGCGCAGGGAGTAGCCCAGCTCGGTGCCAATCGCCAGGGTCAACTCGCTTAATTGATGCAGGCGGGTTTGCTCCAGGGCCAATTCATCTGCCATGCGCGCATGCCACGGCGCGTCGAGCGCGCCCTGCGCATTGAGCATGACGCCACCGTGGGCGCAAATGGCCCCGTGGACAAACGGCAACTGCACGCGTTGATAGGCTTCAACACTGCGGGCCGTTACCGGAACCACATCTGCCGTGGCCAGCAGCCATTCGACAAAGTTTTTTTGCGTGGCGCTCATAAAGCCGTTGGGCTGACCCTCGACATCCAGAGTGGCCGTGAAACGCGGTTCATCACCCATCTTGCGGGCAGTCTGAAACAGGGTGTCGTCAAGATCGACAAACACCAGCGGGCGATTAATGGTCATCGACGATTACCTGCGCATTCAAGGCGTTGAGCAACGCTGGATCAACCGCAGCCGCCGGGGTTTCGCTGCAAATCAGCACCCGGTCAAACTGGCCGGGTGCCACGTTATAGAGGAAATTGGGGATACCCAGACCGTAGTTGTCAGAAAACGACAAGGCATGGTCGATGGCGTGCCCCAGCGCAATCGGCGAGCGACTGGTGGAGCTGAAATGCACATCAGCACCCGCGCGCTCCAGACGTTCGGCCAGCAGAAACGGCGGCCAGACAAACTCACTGGTGCCGATCACCAACACACGCTCACCCGGCTGAATTTGCAAGCCCGGCGCCAGCGTATCAGCGTGTTCACGCACACCCATGCGACCCCAGTCCCGGCTTGAGTCCAGTGGCCAGTCACCTTGGGCCACGCTGGCGACTTCGGGCATCACGGGCAGCTCTGCATCAGGATCCTCAATGAAGGTGTAGCCACCGTCGAGCAACGAAATACTGGTGACGTGCTCACCCATCGCATGGCGCACGGCATCCTGAGACCAATCGGTCAGGGTGGCGGTGACGATCCGTTCAATCGAGTTCAGCCCGGCCTCGGCCAGTGCCTTGGTCAGATTGATAAAGGTATTGCCGGTAGAGGCTTCGTCATCCACCAGCACAAGCGAACGCGCGTTCAGCATCATCTCGCGAGTGACTGCGTCTTGAGGCAGGTGCAATAGATGGGAACTGGCGTGGCTGTGCTCCTCTTCAAAACGAGCGAACAACGCTCCACCCGTGGGGTGGCGGCTGCTGCACAGGTACAGGCTGTCATCGCGGGTCTGGCTGAGTGCACGGTGCACCCCGGCGCCAAGCCCTACGGCAGTTTCAGCCATGCCGATGACCAGCACCGGGCCGGGCAGGTCGGCGGGAATCTTGGCGGCCAGCGCATTAAAGCTTTCAGCCATCAGCGAAGGGCGGGCCGGGATATGACGGCCCAGCACGCGGGAGACGAATAAAAAAGCGCGCTTGGGGTTTCGGCGCTCGGCAAAACTGAACAATGCCTGTGGATCAAAAGTCGATGCATTGACCTCAACCTCCAGGCGACCGCGCTTAAGGTTTGCATGCAAAGCCTTGGTTTGGGTCTTGGAATTACCGCTGCTCATCAATGTTTACTACCTGAACATACTTAAAAATGGGGGGACGATTAGTGAGACGGTGGTTTAAGACAAGAAAAAAATGGTTACTGGAGATGGCTGGCGTCAATCCGCCACAACCCGGCCTGAGCCGCTCTCACCAATTCGGGCGTGCTCAATGAGCGCTCGTTGCGCCCACGTTGGGCTGGCACTCGGACCGCCTCAAGAAACGCCAGCAGCAGCGCGGATTTGACGGCAAAGTTCATGTTCTGCGCATCCGCCATGCTCGAGGTCACCAGACCGCTGACCAGACCTTGCGGATCAAACACCGGACTGCCGCTGGAACCAGGCTGAATCGGCGCGGTGAACTGCATCAGGCTGGCGTCATCGCGCAGGCCAAACAGGCCGGAGACCACGCCCTGGGAGACTTGTACGCCACCGCCAGCCAGTCCGGCCAGCGGGAAACCCAGCGTGACGACACTTTCGCCCAGCTCACAGCCCATACCCTCGCGAAACGTCACCGAACTCAAGGGCGGCGCGCCAATGACGCGCAACAAGGCGAGATCGTTCTTACGATCGACCACTACCGGTTCCGCTTTGTATCGACCTTCAAACGACGTAATCGATAAATGATCGAGGCCTTCAATCACATGGGCGCAGGTCAAAATATGCTGAGCGCTGACGGCAAAGCCTGTGCCCGTGGAGCCTTGGCGCGCATCCTTGTCGTCTGACGCCTCAGCACCTGTTCGCAAGGGATGACGATCATCCAGAGTCAGCCCCATGCGGCGGGCAAACGCGCTCAACCCGTAGGCTGAAGCTTCAGCCAGTGCGCGGATTTTCCATTGGTCGTTGCGGCGGTACACCTCGGCAATGACCATAGCGCCATCGCCGTATTCATCCAGTGCCAGCCCGTGCTCGATCTGCTCGCCGACCTTGAGCTGGAAAGCGCCGAGTTCCCGTAAAGGTCCCAGCGCGCCAAACACATAGAGCACCAGCAATACCCGTTCGCAGTGTGCCGGCAATTGCTCCAGCGCAAGGCCGAAGCGGGCCAGGCCGAGCGTGTCATGCCACATCACCCAAGGTTGAGGGGCATGCATCAACGCGGGTTCTGCAACGGGTTGGCGCTTGTCATCAACGGCCAGCAACGCCAAGCCCGCGTACTCGCCTAATGCCCCGGCTCGAGAGCAGGTGAGGCTCATTTCACAGCGCACAGACTCAAGGGCCGCATTGGCGCCCGGCATCAATATCATCGCTTGTGACTCCCCTGTGCCCGCGACAAACAAGAGCCGATCACCTTAACAGTTCTTCTCCGCGAACCGAAACGACGGTGGTGATGGCTTTGACCTGGATATTCTCGCGCCAGACGCTGGCAGGCACAGGCAAACCCAGGCGACGCGCAGCAAAGATACCCGGCAAGTTGACCCCTGTTTCACGGGTGTAACCAATGCCGCCGGAATAGCGCAGATTGATCTCCAGCAAATGGGGCTGGCCGCTCGCGTCATCGCGGGTCTGCACGTTGATGATGCCATCGCACTTGAAGTGCCGCGCGGCCTTGATCGCCAGCTCCACCGCGGCGCCGTCGCGCTCGAATGACTGCATCAGCCCTTGCTTGCGCCGTCCCACATACGCCACCGCCTCGCCCGCCTCACACACCATGTCCACCGAACACTCGGTACCGGGCATATAAGGCATCACCAATAACGGCTTGGCTTCTACAGACTGACCGTAAGCCTGGGCAAATACCGTGACGTTCACTTCGTGGGCATCTGCGTTGGCAAAGCTGCGGAACGGATCAACGTCCTCTGCCAAACGCCAAAAGCCCTGCCCGTAAATCCCGCGCGTCGGTTTTACACACACCTGACCATCACGGGACAGTTGGGCGTAGGCATCCAGCAACTCAGCCTCAGTACTGACGGTCATCGCCGGAATGCACGCAAGCCCGGCGGCCAGCGCTTCGCGGGTGAACACCGACTTGTCATCGACCCGCTCAAAGGTGTCCAGATCCAGCGCGCCCGTCACCAGTTGCAGGCCAGCAGCCTCAAACTCACCCCGATGGGCTTCATAGACCTGCCCTGCGCGCCCTGCCAATACCACCTTGATGTGCTGCGCTCGCGCTTGCTCGATCACCCAGGCAATGCGCGCTTGATTATCCAGCGGCTCGCGCCAGCCGATGTCTGCAAGGCCAGTGATTTCAGGGCGATTTTGTCGGTGAGAAGCGAAGATCCGAACCGTTTCGGGCAATGCCGCACGGGCACCGGCAATCACATCGCGTTGGCTGGATTGCCCTTCAAGAAACCAGATCATGAACATCCCTTGCGACAGATAGTGAAGACGTACGTTAAGCGCGGCAGTCTAGCGGATGGCGCGGGTAGACGCTCTCAGACATTGTGCTCAGGGGCTTATGTAACGAAACATGAAAACTTTGTACTAAATAGTTCATAATGTGCGGCATCATGTCGCGCCCTCCGTAGAGCGGGCCTAATACGTAAAGGAGCACCCTTCGATGTTTTTCTCTTCCCGCGCCCTGCTGACCTCCAGCGTGTGCAGCGGCTTGTCCCTTCTGGCCCTGGTGCCTTGTTATGCACAGGCCGACAGCGCCGATGACCTGATGCACCGCTCAACCCTGACGGGCGACTGGGGCGGCGAACGCCAAAAGCTTGCCGACAAAGGCATCAAGCTGACGGGTGACTACAACTCCGAGACGTTTTCCAACCTGCATGGCGGAATCAAACACGGCACTCGTTACTCACAACAAGTGCGCATTGGGGCCCAGTTCGACCTGAGCAAACTGCTCGACACCCCCGACGCAGGCCGGGTGCAAATCACCCTCAACGACCGTCGCGGCCACAGTGCGTCCGAAGACTTGGTAGGCAATCGCCTGCCTGTGCAGGAAAACTACGGCGGCATGTACACCCGATTGTCCGAGTTCAGTTACGAGAACACGCTGTTTTCACCCGCACTGAACGCCAAGGTCGGCTTTTTGCCGATGGGCAATGACTTTGGCGGCATGCCCTTGCTGACTAATTTTGTGAACGCTGGCTTTTGCGCACACCCGTTGACCATGTCCAACGGCAGCGGCTGGACCAACTACCCGACCGGGCATTGGGGCGGCGAATTGCGTTACACCGTCAGCCCGCAACTGACCCTGCAAACGGCGTTGTTCCAAGTGAACCCTGAGTACAACAGCCGCTCCTCCGAAGCCTTCACCATGACCACCAAAGGCACCACGGGCGCGATCATGCCGTTGGAAGCGATCTTTAATAACAACGCCTACCTTAATGGCCAATACAAAGTGGGCTGGTACTACGACACGTCCAACACCACCAAAATTGGCAGCAGCGAGAAGGCCAACCATCGCACCGGTGCCTACGTACTGATTGATCAGGCGATTTGGCGGGATGAGCAAGACCCGGACAGCGTGCTACGCGCTTTCGGTCAGGCGGCCACCAGCAATGCCGCGACCTCGGCCATGCGCCGTTGGTACTCGGTGGGTCTGGTCAAACAAAAACCGTTTGCCAGCCGTCCGCACGACAGCATCGCCTTCGCCTATGGCCGAGCGGTGTTCAACTCACGTTCACGTGACGTACAGGAAGCGGCAGCCTCTACGCCGGAGCAAGCCGACATGATCGCCAGCCTAGACAGCGGCGAACAGTTGCTTGAACTCAACTACGGTGCGCAAGTCACCCCGTGGCTGCTCGTGCGCCCGGACGTGCAATACATCATCGAACCCGGCGCGTTCTACGGCAAAAGCCGGGGCAATGCGTTGGTCGCAGGTGTGCAGATTAAAGCGACGTTCTAATCGGCGCCCTCGCTCATACCTCACCCTTGAATCAAGCGCCCCTTAACTCTGAAGGACGTGCAGGTTGACCTGCGCGCCCTTTGCAGGCTCCGGAATTTGCGCGATGCCCAACGCATCAACCCGACGCTGGCCTTTCTGCCCATTGATGGTGGCGTAATAGCGTCGACTGGGCAGCGCGTCCTCGGTGAAGCGGGTGATAATGCGCATGTGTTTCATCGCCTCTTTCACCTGAGGGGGCGGTGACGCCAGCATCTCCATGACCCGCTGCTGCTTGAACGCTTCTTTGAACGGTGCGTAGTCGAAGTAATACGCTTCGGGCTTGATCAGCAGCCATTCGCCGTCCCTGACTTTATTCAACACCTGATCGTCGAAATTCAGCGCCAGAAAGCTGCGCAAATGCGCCAGCCCATCCAGCGCGATCCTGCCGTCCAGATGTTGTTTGACTACGCCTACCGCTTCTTCTGCGCTGTACGCGTGCTTCAACTCAGAGGGTAAGGGGAATCGAGCGCTGATCAGTTTCATCAGTGGCCCTCGTTTTGCCAAAAGTCATACCCCGAAGTCCCCGCGACTTCATGCCGCCACGTAATCGTCTGATAGGCAAACTGCAGCGTCTCCATTTGCGTGAATTGCGCGGTGTCCATGTTCTGACAGTGGGGCAAGGCAATATCGACGCCGACAATCACGGCGTCGCCCAGCTCCATGGTGTAGAAATGCTCCAGCCCCGCACTGCCCGCAGGCCGATACCACTCCACTCGGCAGGTGGTAAGCATTTCAGCATTGCACAAGGCAATATTGATCAGAGGCGACGACTTATCGATCACCTTGGTGATGATCAAGGGTTTATGCATGCGCTGACTGGCTTTGGCACCGCCGGGGACTGCAATGCCGTGGGACAGCGCCTGAATCATGATCTGATCCTCGCGACCCATTTGCCAGGCGGTGCCGATGGACTCCTTGCCCAGTGCGCCGGCACTGATCAAGCCTTGGGATTTACCAACGAGGGTTAAATAAGCGGGAGTTGGCATGGGGGGTTCCTTTTTGGGAATGAAGAAGGCTAAAAGATTGCTGAAGTAAAACTGTCATTTTGTCTCGACAGGAATCCAAGGTTTCGCCAGCTCTAAAGTGATTAGAAACCGCTCTTGATCAGGGTTTCTTTTGTCTGCTGCGAGCGACTGGACCATCCAACGAACAACTATCAATACTGCTATCACAATGAACACGAAAACTAACTTTTGGCGCCTGCTGGCAACCTCAATTTGCAACTTAATTGAACGACACCAATACTCGTAACTTCTCTGACCGAATACTCCAGTAAGTGACGGCGTGTGCTATGTAGCATCTCATCAAAGCTAGCGGCCGCTCGAAACATGGGGAAATGAACATTTAGTGAGTTTCCTCCACCGATAAGATTAGCCTTCATCGTGTGGCGCCCATGGTTTTCCTACAGCCAGCGTAATCATGTAACGTTCTTCACTGGGTCTTTTATTGTCTTTGTATCTATTCAAACCGAGCATGACCTGATATTTTTCTTCCGCCTGCCAAAAGGTTCTTCCTCCCTTATTTATATCTCGTAATTTGGCCCGCCATTCAACAGTATCTGCAATAGCGGGTTCAGTTTTAGGAAAAACTAAATACCATCCGCCTCTTTTCAATTGACTCTGCAAATCCAAAACGATCTTCAACGCATCATCAAGCAACAAAGGCTCTACTTGCGGGGACATTCGTATATTGCGTACCCGTCCATTTATAAAGCCAATCGTTAAAAAGCGAGCTAATGGGGTCTCAAAACCATATTTCGGGTCAATAAAGCGCAATCGTGCATCAGATTTCGGCATACGAAACCAAATCTCATCAGGAATCGCCGGACTTATCACAGCACTTGAGCGCTGACGCATATCCTCCCACGGCTCATCAAGGGTCAATGCAATTTCAGGATCGTCAGATAATATATGGGAGGCACATCGCACGACGGCTATAGAAAAGAGCACAAACAGTGCAAATACAAAATATCGGCTATTTCTAGAATTAATCTTCCTCACCATCAATTCACTCTAACATGGCCAGAAATTTCATTAATTGATTGCTCTAGAGATTGTCGATTTGAATCTTTCAACATGTGATCAAAACTATTGGCAGCACGAAGTACGAACTCCATCCTTTGGTCAATATCCGACAGGTCAGCATAGGGACTGGTACTAAACCCGATTGTGCGCCCATTGGAGGCAGGTTTGCATGTACTAGTCAACGTAAGCTCGATAGACTGCGCAGCCCCTGAAGGAAAGTCAGTCACGTAGGAGATTTGATTACCACGAAGTATTAGCCCGAACGCCGAATCCTCGTATATCGCAGGCTGCAATATATTTTTTTGTTCGTGATCCGCGAAGAACTTTACACTCTTAGCCAACTCCCCGGAATCTAGCGCTTTGAAAGCATCAATAATCTCTTCATAAAATCTACCAAAAATTAATTTCTCTTTCCCCACTGGCCACAACACAGGAAATTTCGGATGCCCATAAATTTTCTCTCGTTCCTTCAAACACCCTTTCAACTCCGCCAATCCACGCTTCTTATAAAACTGGTGCAGCGGGTATATATCCAAAAACAGCGTGGTATTCCCCAACGCCAGCATGTCGTGCACATATTTCAACTGCCTCTGGACCGCACCCAGTTTCATCGCCCCCACGCGTACATCCACGGGAATAAGATTATCCGCATTGGCGGCCTGAAACTCTTCAAATGCGCTGACGATAGCATCGACCCTATCAACAGTGAATTCTTTAAACTTATCGACAACCTGCTCTTTAACTTCATCAAAGGTAAGCGTATTAAATCGCCCACCCAACATTTTTAAATCATCAATGATGGATTTTATTTTTTCATCCGTCAGTTCATTCAAATCTTCGATACGAAACTCAGTAAAGTCCTCAACGTTGAGTTCAGTCAGGTTATAGATCAACTCAATGACATCGTTTTTCTCATACGCGGCGTTCAGAAACGGAGTGAGCTTCATGAACTTGGCAACGGCCTTGAACTCCACCTCAAGTTTCTCCATCGACTCTGTGGCATGCAGCAATCCACACCCGACCTGCTTGGACGCAAAGGCTGCCAACCCAGCCCATTGAAAGCGCGAATCGTGCAGCCACAAGCGAGCATAGGCCGCATTGATGGCGCGGTTACGTTCGATGGGGTCGGCAATCAACACGCCGCCAGGGGCCACGATTTCTTCGGCTTCTTGCTGGTAGATGCGCCACAGACAATCACAGGTCAGGATTGGAACGTCGGTGATCATCATCTCCACGCCCAAGACTTCCATCTTGTGAGTCTTGCATTCATCCAGAGGTTTGATGTTCTCGTTTAGCTTTTCGTTATCACTTGGATGGTCTTTAAAGCACTGAGTCATGGGCAGGCTCCGACGGGAATGTCGCGACCCTACCAGCCCCTCTTCCCTCTGGATCATCACCGGGAAAATCAGGAGGCGTCCTACATTTAAAGGTCTTAAATCCCTCAGTTAAAACGCTCTCAACACCCACCAGGAACATGAAAGAAACCGGTGCCCATTTTCACGTTCTGTACAGGATTGCCCTTCTATACTTTCGCCCCTGCACATTCCCCGATGCCCGTTGGTAGACCCATGCGCCTGACTCGTCCCGCTCTGCTGTTATTGCTGCTTACCGGTTTGTTGTTGTTTTTCGCCCTTGGCAATCACCACTTGCAGGGCTCTACCGAGTCTCGGGTGGCGGGGATTGCCATGCAGATGCAGGTGAGCGGCGATTGGGTCACGCCTTCGCTGCTCAATGAGCCCTTTCTGGAAAAACCACCGCTAAGCCTGTGGCTGGACGCAACGGCCATTCGCCTATTCGGCGGCGAGTTGTGGGCCGTGCGGTTGGCGTCGGCGTTAGCCGGGTTGTCGTGTGTGATGTTGCTCTACGCCATGCTGCGCCGAATGGGGCGCCCTGTGGCGTTGGCCTGGACCGCCGCGGCGATGCTGGCAACCATGGCCAGCTTTTGGGATAACGCGCGTCAAGTCGGTGAGGATTCACTGCTCACACTTGGCGTGACGCTCGCCTTGTTGGCGTTTTATCAAGCCAGCCGCCACGCCCGGCTGCCCCTTGGCAGCTGGTTGATATTTGCCGCGGGGATCGCCATCGCTACGTTGAGCAAAGGGGTGCTGGGGCTGGCGTTGCCTGGGGTGGTGATTTTCGTCTACCTGCTGTGCCAAAGCCTGATCGACAAACGATGGGTGCTGCGCAATTGGTTGCGACCTGCGCTGTTTACCCTGCTGGGGTTGATCCCGCTGCTGATCTGGTTGTGCGTGCTGTATCAACGCGGGGGGCTGCACGCCGTCGGTGAGGTGCTATGGACCAATAGCGTGGGACGTTTCAGCGGGTCATTTGTGGAGGCAGGCCATTACGAGCCGTTTTATTACTACTTAAGAAAACTGCCCGAATCCTTCTTGCCGTGGAACCTGTTGACCTACCTGGGGCTTTGGCATTTCCGCAAACACCTGCGCAACAACCCCTACTTGCTGTTTTTCTGCGTGTGGCTGGTGGCGCAGTTTGTACTGCTCAATGTCGCGTCGAGCAAACGCATCGTGTACCTGATGGCGCTGACACCGGCGGCGGCCGTCATCGCTGCGGAATATGCGGGAGTGATTTTGGCCTGGCTGCGCGCTCACAGCCAGCGCTCGGCCGTCGCCAAATGCCTCAGTGACTATCATCGCCCTCTCGCGGTGACGGTACTGCTCGGTGTGGTGGCGACTTACCTCGGGGCGGCGCTATGGGCGCCCCGCGCTGATCGGGCCGAATCGTTCCAGCCGGTGGCCGTGCAGGTCATCCGATTACAAGCCGAGGGCAAGCACGTTGCCTTGCTCAAACCCGACGAGCGTTTGGGCGCCGTGGTGTTTTATAGCCAGCAGTTGCAGCACACGCTGGATTCAACGGCTCAACTGCAGACTTTTCTGGCCGCATCGCCCGACAATATTGCGGTGGTCGAAGATCCGGTCATACCGGGCCTGCCCCTGACAGTCGTGGATAAGGTCAGCGTCGGGCGGCATCACTATTACTTTGTCAGCCTGGCCACACTTGATCCCGGACATTAGAACATCAGTTGCCATGGCCGATCATGGGCCGTCAGGAATCGCCTGCTTAAGGGTGCTTAAAATTGCGCAGCCTCGATTGCATAGCGGCTCGGCGTGCCTGCGAGCGGTATTACCTTCGACCAATGTTCGGGCTCGATGTACCCCAACATCTGCGGCCCGCCTTGCGCGCCTTCGGCGTTGATAAACAATGCCGTCGCATAACCGAACGATGTGTTCGTGGCGGCGTGCAAGTCAGACACCAAGGCGTCCATGCATTCGCTGTGGGTGATCAGCACCAGATTGCGCCCCGCCACTTTGTGCTTGAGCGCATCGTGCAATATCGAACCCCGGCAGTCGAATAGCCAATCCTGCGTGGCAACAGGCCGGGTAAACATGGCCTTGGCGGTCTGCCGGGTGCGGGTCATTTGGCTGCTGTAAATATCGACGTTGTTAAGGCCCAGCTGTTTGAAGTCTGCGCCCACGATGTGTGCCGTGCGTGCTGCTCGCTCGGTAATGCCGTCCAACGGGCCCAGACACGGTTTCGATGAACGATCGCAGCGCTCGGCATGGCGCACCAAGGCGATCACATCGCCTTTTGACCAACTCTGGGCCAGGTCCAGCGCTCGGGTTGCATTCACCGGCTGCGCCAGATTAGGCACCGCGACAGGCGCCAGCAGATGCAAGGTGAGCATGACCGTCAGCGCACTGGCAGCGACCACCACCCCTGTATTTCTATGGCGGATCAGACCACTGCGCAGCTTGGCGCGCAGCGTCCCGGCGAAATGAAAACTCAGTATCACAAATTGCCCCCCCACCTTTGACGCGACGATGAACCTGGCTTGATGCGCAGCCTTTAGCTGCAAGAAGCCTCACACACCAATGGCGTCTGTTTGCTGAACCGCAGCCTAAAAAAACGGGGGTCAGAGGGGGGTGAAACGGATGTGAAAAAAAGCTCAAGCGCGAAACGGTCACTCCTGCGCAGAAGGCCTTTCATCATGTAAAAAAATAAATCGTTTCAGCTCTGCGCTCCGCCGCCGATACAAGCCAACACAAGCACTCTGCTGGGCTAAATAACAAAAAACTCCAGCGAATCTCGATCCTGCGCGCACGTTCCTGGAGAATTTTATGAACCGTTGGCTGAACAACATCAGCGTCAATCTAAAACTGGCCCTGGGCTTCGGTCTGGTACTGGGCCTCACCTGCCTGATGGCAATCAGCAACTGGTTCAGTCTGGACAAACTGATCGACCGCAGTAACTGGATGAGCGACATCACACGCCTCAACACCGCGTTCACCAACCTTCGGGTAACGCGCTTGCAGTACATGCTCACCAACGGTGATGAGACCGCCGCGCAAAAAGTTCAAGACAGTATTAATGCCTTCCAGGCCCTCGAACAGCAACTGATCGGCAGCTTCAAGAGCCCGGAAAACCTCAAGTTGCTTAAAGAGCAGCAAGACATCATCAGCCGGTACGAGGCCGCGCTGGTCGTCATGCGCAAGGCCTATATCGACTCCGCAACCGCTCGGGCCGCCATGGACCGTAACGCGCTGGTCGCACAGGAGGCGATCGCCACCCTGCTGGCCCGCGCCCTGCAAGTGCCGGAGGGTGATGAATCACGCTTCGCCATGTACCAAGCGGTATCTGAGCTGCGCGAACAACTTCTGCTCTCGCGTTATCAGGTAAGCGCTTATGTATCGGCACCCACCCCGGCCACCGAGAAAACAGCGCGAGAACAACTGAGTAATACGGTCGCCAGCCTCGGCAAATTGAACACCTGGTTCGCGGTCAGTGCCACTGACACCCTGCGCACACTGACCCAGACCATGGATCAGTATCAAGCCGCGCTGCAGGTGTACGCCGATACGGACAACACCATTATTGCCGTGCGCAAAGACATGACTGATTACGGCGCCAACGTACTCAGCCGCAGTGATGCGCTTTACACCCTTCAGCTGGAGCGACGCGACATCGAAAGCGCACAGGCCAACCGACTGCAACTGATCACCACCCTGCTGGTCTTGCTGTTCGGTATTGCCGCCGCCGTGATCATCACTCGCCAGATCACTCGCCCGCTGCGTGAAACCCTGGACGTGGTCGAGCGCATTGCCAGTGGCGACCTGAGCCAGGACCTGCGTGTGACCCGCCGCGATGAACTGGGGGTGTTGCAACAAGGTATTGCGCGCATGGGCACCACGTTGCGCGATTTGATTGGTGGCATTCGCGATGGCGTGACACAAATCGCCAGCGCAGCTGAAGAGCTGTCAGCGGTGACGGAACAGACCAGTGCCGGGGTCAACAGCCAGAAAATCGAAACCGATCAAGTGGCCACCGCCATGCATGAAATGACCGCCACCGTGCAGGAAGTCGCGCGTAACGCCGAACAAGCCTCGCAAGCGGCGGCCGGTGCTGACGCCGAAGCCCGTGAAGGCGACAACGTGGTCAATCAGGCGATTGATCAGATTGAGCGCCTGGCGGTGGAAGTGGGTCGTTCGACCGAAGCGATGGCCGTGTTGCAACAGGAAAGCGACAAAATTGGCAGCGTGATGGACGTGATCAAGGCCGTGGCCGAACAGACCAATCTGTTGGCACTCAATGCGGCCATTGAAGCGGCCCGTGCGGGTGAAGCAGGACGCGGTTTTGCGGTGGTGGCTGATGAGGTGCGTGGTTTGGCTCAGCGCACACAAAAGTCCACTGAAGAGATTCAAACTTTGGTAGCCGCCCTGCAAAGCGGCACCCAGCACGTGGCGTCGGTCATGAACAACAGCCGCGTGCTGACTGACAGCAGCGTGACGTTGACCCGTCAGGCGGGCACATCGCTGCAAGGTATTACCCGTACCGTGTCGAATATTCAGTCGATGAACCAGCAGATTGCAGCAGCGGCCGAACAACAAAGCGCGGTGGCTGAAGAGATCAGCCGCAGCATCGTCAATGTTCGCGACGTGTCGGAACAAACGGCAGCGGCCAGTGATGAAACGGCCAAGTCCAGTGTTGAACTGGCGCGTCTGGGCAATCAACTGCAAGAGATGGTGAGCCACTTTAAAGTGTGAGGCAGGTTTCACCCTCACCCTAGCCCTCTCCCGGAGGGAGAGGGGACTAAAAGCAAAAGCAGATTTGCGCAACACCACACATCTGCCCAACACCACACATCTGCCCCCTCTCCCTCTGGGAGAGGGTTGGGGTGAGGGGCCTTTGATCAGCGTGGCAAAAAAACCCCGGCACGCTGACCATTCGCGCCACCCTGTTGATAACTCAACACACCATTGACCCACACCCCGTCTATCCCTTCAGCCGCCTGTTGCGGTGCGTTGAAGTCCGCCACGTCCCGCACTTTTTCAGCGTCAAACAACACCAGATCGGCCCAATGCCCTTCGCGTATCTGCCCTCGCTCAGTAAGACCAAAACGAGCCGCCGACATGCCAGTCATTTTGTGCACCGCCGTGTGCAGCGGGAACAGCCCCACATCCCGGCTGAAATGCCCCAGCACTCGAGGAAACGCGCCCCACAATCGAGGATGCGGAAACGGATCATCCGGCAAACCATCCGAGCCAATCATCGATAACGGATGCGCCAGAATTCGACGCACGTCGCTTTCATCCATCCCGTAGTACACCGCACCCGCCGGCTGCAAACGCTGAGCGGCAGCCATCAAGGACACTCCCCACTGCGCTGCAATGTCCTGCAAATCCCGCCCGCCCATCTGCGGATGCGGCGTTGACCAGGTAATGGTGATGCGAAAAGCATCCGTCACTTGCTTGAGATCCAGCGTCGACGAACTGGCGGCATACGGATAGCAATCGCAGCCCACGGGATGATCCTTCGCCGCCTGCTCCAAGGCGGCCAGCAAATGCGGACTGCGCCCCCAATTCCCGGCCCCCGCGCATTTAAGGTGAGAAATGATCACCGGCACCCGCGCGGTACGGCCGATCAAGAAGGCTTCATCCATCGCCTCCAACACCGGTTCAAACTCACTGCGTAAATGCGTGGTGTACAGCGCACCGAACGCGGTCAATTCTTCGGCCAGTTGCAGCACCTCGTCCGTGTCGGCGTTAAACGCACTGGCGTAGGCCAGCCCTGTGGA
Organism: Pseudomonas sp. 2024-210; assembly: GCF_045062345.1. Taxonomy (NCBI): domain Bacteria; kingdom Pseudomonadati; phylum Pseudomonadota; class Gammaproteobacteria; order Pseudomonadales; family Pseudomonadaceae; genus Pseudomonas; species Pseudomonas sp. 2024-210. The sequence continues at coordinate 28,555 of NZ_JBJGEJ010000024.1, forward strand.
TAACCCCAGCGCCCCCGCGTCCAGACTTTCTCGCAGTTGCAGGCGCATGGCCTGAATTTCCCTGGCCGTGGCGGTGCGCTGCAAGTCATCCATATGGTTGCTGCGCAACGCGGTATGACCAATCAACGCGGCAACATTGAGCGCCGGGCGGGCCGCTTGCACCGCGGTGCGGTAGTCAGCAAAGCGCGGGTACGAAAAAGCAGCCTTGTTGCCCAGCAGGTTCATCGGATCAGGCGGCTCATTGCGCAAGGTCACCGGCGACGCGCTGATGCCACAGTTACCCACAATCACCGTCGTCACACCCTGACTGAGCTTGGGCAACATCTGGGGCTGACGAATGACCACGGTGTCATCGTGGGTGTGCACATCGATAAACCCCGGGGCCAGCACCCGCCCCGCCGCATCGATTTCGTGTGTGGCCCGTCTACCGCTCAAGTCGCCAATGCACGCGATACGCCCACCGCGCAGTGCCACATCAGCGACATAACCAGGCGTATTACTGCCATCAATCACCTGGGCATTTCTAATCAATGTGTCGTAATTCATCTCAGTCCCCCAACGGCAAACCGTCGTCGCCGCCTCGATAGTCATCCAAAGCCAATTTGATCCGGCGCAGGCGTTCCTGGCTGGCTTCGGGCATCGACAGCGCCAGCTCAGTGGCCAGCACATCAATGGCCAGCAGCATGCCGTAACGGGCCGCCGTCGGTTTGTAGATAAAGCTGGTTTCCACGCCTTGCAGCGCCAGCACCACGTCGGCCAGATCCGCCAGCGGCGTATCGGGGCGCGTGATGGCGATGACTTTGGCGCCATAGTTGCGGGCCAGTTGCACCGCCTTGATCAACTCCGGTGTCAGGCCGGTCAGTGAACAGACAATCAGCGCGTGCTGCGGGCCGAGCGTGGCTGCTGTCACCCGCATCATCACCCCGTCCCGACATGCCGCAATGGGATAGCCCAAGCGCACCAAGCGCACTTGCAGCTCGTCGCAGCACACACTGGAACAGCCGCCCATGCCGAACGCGTGAATCATGCTGGCTTCGCCGAGCAGTTTGACCGCATCCGCGAACTGCCCACCGTTGAACCCGGCCAAATGCTCATGAAGGGTCGATTCAATGTCACTGACGATCTGGCGAAAAAATGCGGACTGCTCCGGCCGGCTGCCCGTGTCGAAAAAGCGCTTGCCCACCCCGCTGGCCTGCGCCAACTGCAAGCGCAAGTCACGCAAGTCGCGGCAACCGACGCTGCGGGCAAAGCGCGACAAGGTGGCGCTGCTGACGTCTGCACGCACGGCAAGCTCGTCCAGACTGGCACTGGCGGCAAAGCCGATATCGCTCAGTATCAGCTGGGCAATCCGCGCCTCAGCTGCGCTGAAGGTGTCCTGACGCACTCGAATTTGATACAGGATGTCCATTTAGATCAGCTCCGAGAGCACCAGGGTTAAACCGAACGCCACGACTGAAACCAAGGTTTCCAGCACCGTCCAGGTCTTGAAGGTTTGAGCGACCGTCATATTGAAGTATTCCTTGACCAGCCAGAAGCCGCCGTCGTTCACGTGGGAAAAAATCACTGAGCCAGCCCCCGTCGCCAGCACCAAGAGTTCCGGATGCGGATACCCCATGCCAATGGCCACCGGCGCAACGATGCCCGAGGCCGTGGTCATGGCAACGGTCGCCGAACCCGTAGCGATACGCATCAGCGCCGCAAATACCCAGCCCATGAAGAGCGGCGACAGATGAAAATCCTGCGCCAGCCCGACAATTTCAGTGGTGACACCCGAGTCAATCAAAATGCGATTCAAGCCGCCACCCGCGCCCACCAGCAACGTGATACTGGCCGTCGGCGCGAGGCATTCATTGGTGAATTTGAGGATCGACTCGCGGCTAAAACCTTGCGCCAACCCCAGCGTCCAGAAACTCACCACCGTGGCGATCAGCAAGGCCATGACCGAGTTGCCGATAAACTGCAAAAACTGATTAAAACCACTGCCCGGCGTTGAGATCAGGTTGGCCCAACCGCCAATGAGCATCAGCACGACCGGTAACAAAATAGTGCCCAGCGTCAGGCTGCAACTCGGCAAGCGTGTACGCGGCTCACGGTTGATGAACTGCTGTTCCATCGGGTTATGCGCAGGCAGGTGGATACGCGGCACAATAAATTTGGCAAAGATGGGCCCCGCGATAATCGCGGTGGGTATGCCGATCAAAATCGAATACATCAAGGTTTGCCCAACAGACGCTTCATAGGCTTGTACGGCCAGCATCGCCGCCGGATGCGGCGGCACCAGCGCATGCACCACCGACAAGCCGGCGACCATCGGCAAACCCACCATGAGCACAGACACCCCGACCTGGCGGGCGACAGTAAAAGCAATGGGCACCAAGAGCACAAAACCGACTTCAAAGAACAGCGGCAAGCCCACCAGAAAGGCGATGCAGACCATCGCCCAGTGCGCATTGCGTTCACCAAAGCGATCAATCAGCGTGCGCGCCACCTGCTCGGCACCGCCCGACTCGGCCATCATCTTGCCCAGCATCGTCCCCAGCGCGACCACCAGTGCGATATGCCCCAGGGTTTTGCCCACGCCGCCTTCGTAAGCGCCAATCACACTGCCCGCCGGCATGCCCGCCATAAGGCCGAGCCCGACAGAAATCAGGGTAATGACAATAAAAGGATTGATCTTGTAGCGCGCAATCAAAACGATCAGCGCAATGATGGCGATGGCGGCGTAGAGCAGCAGCCCGTAGCCCGAAGATGGCGTCATGCGAGATACCCCGGCAATGTTTTCGAGTTCTTTTGAAACTTAAAAAGCATTCCAGAGGTTATTTATCAATCTTTCTGAAAGTAATTTTCGTTTAGCGGCATGTGCTGTCGCATTCAGGCATGAGCAAGTGCCCAAAATGAAAATCACCCCGGTGTATTTTCATCCCTTGGCTTACTCATGCGTGATGCGCGCCCGCTTGAGCAGCTTTTTACTGCGCGGCGACAAATGCACCACTCGCAGGTGTTTACCGGCCTTGTTGTAGCGCTCACGCAAGGTGTCGAGCGCGGCAATGGCAGAGTAGTCGGCGAAACTCAAATGGCTGCAATCGAGGGTGACATTGTCCGGGTCTTCTGCCGGATCAAATTGTTTGAGAAAGGCGGTCGTGGAAGCGAAAAACAGCGTGCCGTGAACCCGGTACAGCTTGCTGCCATCGTTCTGCACCTCGGTATCGGCATACAACTGGCGCGCGTGTTGCCAGGCAAAATTTAGCGCCGCAATGATCACCCCGCACATCACCGCCACCGCCAGATCAGTGAACACGGTAATCACCGTCACCGCGATGATGACCAGTACATCGTTCAACGGTACTTTGTTCAGCACCCGCAGGGAGGCCCAGGCAAAAGTCTGCTGTGACACTACGAACATCACCCCAACCAAAGCCGCCAGCGGGATGCGTTCAATAAACGGTGACAAAAACAGCACGAACAACAGAATCATGACCCCGGCCGTAATGCCCGACAATCGGCCGCGACCGCCAGAGCTGAGGTTGACCACGGTTTGGCCGATCATCGCGCAGCCGCCCATACCGCCAAACACGCCCGAGACCATGTTCGCCGCGCCCAGCGCCACGCACTCGCGGTCGGGGAAACCTCGGCTTTCAGTGATTTCGTCAGTCAGATTGAGGGTCAGCAAGGTTTCAAGCAGCCCGACCATCGCCATCACCAGCGCATAGGGCGCGATGGTGCTCAGGGTCTCCAGATTCCACGGCAACTGCGGCAGGCTAAACGTTGGCAAGCCGCCGGCAATATGGGCCATGTCGCCCAATGTGCGGGTTGGTAAACCCAGCAGGTAAACCGCCAGCCCCACACCCAGAATCGCTATCAAAGCGGGTGGCGCAGCACGTGTCAGGCGAGGGAGCAGATAGACGATGGCCATGGTCAGCGCCACCAGGCCGATCATCAGGTACAACGGCATGCCGCTGAGCCAGGTGTCACCGTCCTTGAAGTGATCGAGTTGAGCCAGCGCAATGACAATCGCCAGCCCGTTAACGAAACCGAGCATCACCGAATGCGGCACCATGCGCACCAGCTTGCCGAGCTTGAGCAAGCCGAACGCCAGCATGATCAGACCGCTCAGCAGCACGGTGGCCAACAGGTATTGCACGCCGTGTTGCACCACCAGCGCGACAATGACCACCGCCATCGATCCCGCAGCACCCGAAACCATGCCGGGCCGACCGCCAAACAGTGCGGTGAGGGTGCAGATGATAAACGCGCCGTACAGCCCCATTAGAGGATTGAGATGCGCCACCAGCGCGAAGGCGATGCACTCGGGCAGCAGGGCGAACGACGTCGTGAGCCCGGCCAGTACATCAGCGCGCAGACGTTTGAATTTCATGGAATACCTAAAAGACAGGACAAACGGAGGGGAGTATCGAGAAACGGATGGTAACAAATCTATACAGGGATATATCAACCCGTAGCAGCTGCCGAAGGCTGCGTCCGATTGCAAAGCGATCGTAAATTCTGCAATCACGGTGTACTTGTTACACCGCAATGGCTGAATTTACGACGGCTGCGCCGCCGGACGCAGCCTTCGGCAGCTGCTACGGGTGATGTGTGTGGGGGGTTACTTCACCACTTTACCCACTCCGCGACCACGGGGGTCGGAGGCGGTTTCGAGCTGGGTGCCGTTGACCCGGATGGCTTGAATATCACCCATGTTCCAACCCTGATCTTCCAGGGTGTAGCCCATGGCTTTCAGCTCATCCGCCACTTTGCCGGTGATGGGTGCATACGCGTCGTAGTAGATCGTGTCTTTAGGCAGCAACTGATGATGCACACGCTGCGCAGCCACGGCTTTTTGCAGCGGCAGGTCATAGTCGTAGACGTTGTTCAATACTTGAAAGATCGAGGTGAAGATCCGTGAACCGCCTGGCGTGCCCAATACCAGCGTGACGTTACCGTCCCGCGTGACCAGGCTTGGGCTCATCGAAGACAGCATGCGCTTGCCCGGCTCAATGGCATTGGCGCTGCCACCCACCACACCGAAGCCATTGGCCACGCCCGGTTTGGAGCTGAAGTCGTCCATTTCGTCGTTAAGCAAGAAACCGGCGCCTTTAACCACCACCCCGCTGCCGTAATCAAAGTTCAGCGTGTAGGTGTTGCTGACCGCATTGCCGTCTTTGTCGACGATGGAAAAGTGCGTGGTCTGATGCGGCTCAAGTCCCGGTTTGACGTTGGCCGTCGGCGAGATCGCCTTCGGATTGACTTCACCCGCCCGCTTGGCGATGTACACGGGGTCAATCAAAGCGGCCACCGGCATCTTGCCGAAACTTGGATCACCCAGATAGTCGGCACGGTCTGCAAACACGCGCTTCTCGATTTCGGCGAGCAGGTGGATATACGGCGCGGAGTTCAGCTCAACGCCTTTGAAATCGGCAGCGCGGGCTTCCTTGATGCCGATCAGCTGCGCCAGCGCAATCCCGCCCGAGCTGGGCAGCGGCGCGGTGTACAACGTATTGCCGCGCCAGTCGACCCGCATCGGTTCACGCCATTGGGCCTTGTACTCGTTCAGGTCGTCCTTGGTAATCAGGCCTTTGTCCTGCTGCATTTGGGCAACCAGCAGGTCGGCGGTTTTGCCGTGGTAGAAATCTTTGGCGCCCTGATCAGCGATGCGCTCAAGGGTTTCGGCCAGTTCAGGCTGCTTGAAGTTCTGACCATTTTTCATGCTGCCAAAGTAGTCAGCGAAATTGGTCGTGCCGTTAAACAGCTTTAACGCATCTTCGCGGTACTGGTATTGCTTGTCGGCCACGGTGAAGCCGTTTTTCGCATACCCCACAGCCGGGGTCAGCAGCTCACTCCAGGGCAATTTGCCAAAGCGCTGATGCGCCTCCCACAAGCCCATCACCGTACCTGGTACGCCCGCAGCCCGCGCGCCGACCAAGCTCATGTTTTCGACAATCTCGCCTTTGTCATTCAGGTACATGTCGCGACTGGCCGCCTTGGGCGCCGTTTCGCGATAGTCGAGAAAGTAGGGTTTGCCGTCGATAAACAAGGTCATAAAGCCCCCGCCACCTATGTTGCCGGCTTCGGGGTAGGTCACGGCCAGTGCGAATGCGGTCGCGACCGCTGCGTCAACGGCATTGCCGCCCTTTTTGAGAATTTGCGCGGCGACATCAGCGCCGTATTGATTGGGAGCCGCCACCGCGCCGCCTTCAAGCGTGACAGCAAATACGGATGAACTGGCTGCAATGGCAGCCGTCAGGGCCAAGGTTTTAAACCACACAATGCGCATTCAACACTTCCTTTTATTGTTTTTAAAACGTGCCCAAACCTTGTCTCATTTCAGACACGTTTTCAAACAAGAAATAAAAAAGCAGAACGGCGCGCCGGGTTCAGTCAGGCAAGCGAGTCTCGATCAGAAGCGACTCCACCAGACTGCGCGCCATCTCGACGCCGTGAATGACGCTCCATAACTGTTCAGCGTCGTATCCGTTGAGGTGAGAGCGGATGTCATCGGCCGTCAGTTCTGCGCCCTTGAGCAATAAAGAGGCGTGAGTGAGGGCGTCTTGCAGGGTAATGCCGGGGTTGGTGCTGAATAACGCAGTGCCCTTATGGGCGCAGGTCAGCAGAGGCGGGTCGGGGACGATTTTTTTCATGGGTGTATTCCAAATCAAGACTGAAATAGCTGCCACGTACCGCTGTCAATCGGTGAGGGTGGCAACTGCGTGCGGGTTGACAGACCGAGGAAAAAAACACCCGAAAACTCGGCGCACTCGAAAGTGCCCCACACGCAGCTGCCATAACATCAAGAAAGGTCTACAGCGCTGAAAGTGCTTTTGGGTCGGTCTGTCAAAACCGGTCACTGATGCCAGTGACTCGCCGAGACTATTCGCCCAATTGCTACGCCGCAAGACGGTCAGGATTCTCTAGGAAACGTCGTTCAATAGAAAGGGAAGCGTCGGGTCAGACGTTGCCATATGTGTAAGCACGAGGGTTATCTTCGGTCATCACATTCCGCATAACTGGCCAGCTTGGTCTGGATAAAATCCAGAAAGCACTGAATGCGCAGCGCCAACTGCGAGTTGCGGTAGTACACCGCATGGATGGGCTGGCGGTAGCCGCTGTTGTACTCAGCCAATACCCCCTGCAAGCGCCCGGCACTGATGTCTTCGTGGGTCATAAAGTGCGACAGGCAGGCGATGCCCTGCCCTTGCAGCGCCAGATGACGCACCGTTTCACCGCTGGAAGCACTGATGGCAGGTTGAATCGCCCAGCGATCACCCTGTGCATAACGCAGGGGCCATTGGTTGAGGCCATCGTTCTGGGTAAAGCCGATCAAGGTGTGATTGGCCAAGTCAGCCACGCTGGTGGGCGCGCCGTGGCGGGCGAGGTAGTCGGGGCTGGCAAGAATGTTAAGCGGGCTGCACCCCAACGAGCGGGCATGCAAGGTCGAGTCCGCCAAAGGACCGATGCGAATGGCAATGTCCGTGCTTTGCTCCAGCAGGTCGATGATCAGGTCATTGCTGTTGAGTTCCAGCTGGATCTCGGGGTACAGCGCACGAAACTCGGGGATGTAAGGCACGATGGCGTGCAGCACAAACGGCGCGGCGGCATTGATCCGCAAACGCCCGGAGGGCGTGCGCTGGTGCGAAATCAGGCGTTCTTCCAGCTCTTCCATCTGCGCCAGGATCAGCTTGGCCCGCTCGAAGAAGAACTTGCCTTCTTCGGTCAGGTCCATGCGCCGGGTGGTGCGATTGATCAGCGTGGTGTCGAGCTTGGCCTCCAGCCGTGACAGCGTGCGGCTGACGGCTGAAGGCGTTTGCCCGGCCTGTTCGGCGGCGGCTGAAATAGACCCGCACTCGATCACCGAAACAAAGATTTGCAGCTCATCGGATCTGGCTTTCACACGTGCCCCTCATTGAATAACGACGTAGCGTAGTCGCTGAGAAGCGAAACGAGGGTAAATCTGCACCTGGGTGGCAACCTGTTATCCGTTCAGACCAAACACTTCAGTCAAATGTTGCTCGTAACGGGCCGCATCAACGTCTGGCTGTGGACGCTTCATCACGTCAACGCACAGGAAGGTCGGCAGAGCGGTCATGCCCAGAAACTCGTTGGCTTTGTGGAACGGGAAATACACTGCGTCCACGCCTTTGCCTTCAAAGAAGTCCGCTGGGTCGTCAAACGCTTGCTGCGGTGCGTTCCAGGTCAGTGACAGCATGTATTTTTTACCCTGGATCAGACCACCGCTGCCGTAACGCTGCGAAGCATCGGAACGGGTGCGACCGTCGCTGGCGTAGAGCTTGCCGTGACCTTGAGTGAACACTTCATCGATGTATTTTTTTACGATCCAGGGCGCGCCCATCCACCAGCCTGGCATTTGGTAGATCACCACGTCCGCCCACAGGTATTTTTCGACTTCTTCGGCAACGTCATAACCTTCGTCGATGTGAGTGACTTTGACCTCAAAACCCTGGCGATCAAAAAACGCCAAGGCCGTGTCATGCATCGTCAGGTTGTAGCGACCATCGGAGTGTGCAAATTTTTTAGCGCCGTTTAGTAACAGAATCTTTTTCATCGTCAGCCTCATCAGGAGTTCACCCTCAGCGCTGTTGAGCGACGTGGGGCGTTAAAGGTTTAAATCATGAGGGGCAGGATATAGAGCCATGCACCACAGAAAAACCCGCGCCGGGACAAATAGCTTTTGCGCTGTAGTCACAAATCAATATTTGATTGTTGTCAAAGCGGCTTAACCACCGATCAGCAAATGCGCACCCAGCAGTGCCATGCCGATAAAAAACACCCGCTTGAACACCCTCGCGCTGATGCGCTCGCGCAACCATTGGCCGAAAAACACGCCGAGCATGGCTGGCAATAGTGCCAAGACTGAAGCATTGAGCTCGACGCCACCCAATGTGCCGCGCCAGTACAGCCCGGCCGCAAGGGCCAATGTGGCGACGCCGAACGATAATCCCAAGGCCTGAACCAACTGATTTTTGCCTATGCCCAAGGCGTGTAGGTAGGGCACGGCAGGAATGACAAACACGCCGGTGGCTGAACTGATACCCCCGGTAATAAGCCCGCACATCGGCCCCATCCAGCGCTCGTGGCGCGCAGCGATGTGCAAGGCAGGCAAAAAAAGGCCACTCAGGGCATACACCAGCAACGCCATGCCCAGCGCACGCACGACGCCGCTGCCGCCGTCGATTGGCAGCCAGAGCACGCCGAACGCCGTGCCGATCACTATCCCCAGTTGCATCGGCCATAGGCGCTTGAACACCTCGGCCAACTGCCCGCCCGCGGCCAATTGCCAGGCATTGGTCACCATTGAGGGAATGATCAGTAATGCCGCAGCCTGCGCAGGCGCAATAGCCAGGCCGAGCAGGCCCATGGCAACGGTGGGCAAGCCCAAGCCAATCACCCCCTTGACCATGCCTGCCAGCAAAAAGGTCATCATCACCAGCAGCGACAGTGCCCAACCCAGATGTTGGTAAAACTCGATTAATGTGTTCATGCGCCCAGCGTGCGCGCCGGGGACGGGATTGAAAATGTGCCATACACTGAGCCAGCCTCTTGCCAGACAAGAGGCTCGACACACTCCGCATCGTTAAGGCCTGCCATGCATTTCGACCTGATTGACCTGCGTCTGTATTTGAATGTGGTTCAGGCTGGCAATATTACCGCCGGTGCCAGCCTCAGCCATTTGTCGCTGGCCGCCGCCAGCGCGCGTATCCGGGCGATGGAAGCTTCTTTGGGCGTTGAATGTTTGCAACGCAGTCGCCGTGGGGTCAGTCCGACCCCGGCCGGCCAAGCTTTGGCCCAGCATGCTCGGCTGTTGCTGCTGCACGTCGAACGCTTGAAGGTTGAAATGGCCGAATACGCGCAAGGCTTCAAAGGCCAGGTCAGGCTGTTGTGCAACACGGCGGCCCTGACGGAATACTTGCCCGAACTCCTGGCGGACTTTGTTCGCCTCCATCCCGCCATCAGCGTCGACCAGCAAGAGCTGACCAGCCTGCGTATTACCCATGCCTTGCGTCAGAACGCTGCCGATATCGGTGTAATTTCCAATGCTGTGGATACCCGCGATTTGCAAACCCGGGCCTTTCGCGATGACCCGCTCGTGCTCGTCATGCCCCCGAATCATCCCCTCAGCGCGCTTGACGCACCGACCTTCAACGACACCCTGAGCCATGACTATGTCGGGCTTTCGGCAAACAGCGCGTTGGCCGTGTATTTGGAAGAACAAGCCCTGCGCAGCGGGGTGCGCATGAACGTGCGCATCCGCGCCGAGGGCGTCGATGGCGTGTTGCGCATGGTCGCCCGAGGCGCCGGGCTGGGCATTGTGCCCAAGGCCGCCATCGCACGCTGGCAAGCCGAACCGAGCTTCACCGTCGTCAACTTGAGTGAGCCGTGGGCCGACCGCACGCTGCTGCTGTGCGCACGCTCCTTTGAACAGCTGCCGCCCTATGCACGGGCATTGCTGGATGCGCTGAGCCCACCCTAGATACGTAGGAAATTTCTCAGAGTCGATTTCGCCTGTATGCCTGCATTTTTACCCGGAGTAATATCCGTGGCTTCCCGCCACCCGGGGGCGTGAGGCGCCGCGGGTGATGTGATCAACTACCGATAACAACAACGTGCAGGGCACCTGATGGCTGACACTAATTCCCCCCCGATCACACTCAAACGCGGTTTAAAAAATCGCCATATCCAGCTGATTGCCTTGGGCGGCGCTATCGGTACAGGCTTGTTTCTGGGTTCGGCGGGTGTGCTGAAGTCAGCCGGGCCGTCGATGATTCTGGGCTATGCCATTGCCGGGTTTATCGCCTTTTTGATCATGCGCCAGCTGGGCGAGATGATCGTCGAAGAACCTGTCGCCGGCTCGTTCAGCCACTTTGCCCACAAATACTGGGGCGGCTATGCGGGCTTTCTGTCGGGCTGGAATTATTGGGTGCTCTACGTGCTGGTGGGCATGGCCGAGCTGACAGCGGTGGGTAAATACATCCAGTTCTGGTGGCCCGAAGTGCCCACGTGGGTCAGTGCTGTGGTGTTCTTCGTGCTGGTCAACTTGATCAATACCCTGAATGTGAAAGTCTTCGGCGAGATGGAGTTCTGGTTTGCCATCATCAAGGTTGTGGCAATTGTCGGCATGATCGTTCTGGGCTGCTACCTGCTGATCAGCGGCACGGGCGGCCCACAAGCGTCAATCAGCAACCTGTGGAGCCACGGCGGATTCTTCCCCAATGGTGGCACCGGGCTGTTGATGGCCATGGCCTTCATCATGTTTTCCTTTGGTGGCCTGGAATTGGTGGGCATCACGGCAGCCGAGGCCAGCGAACCGAAAAAGGTTATTCCCAAGGCCATCAACCAGGTGGTGTACCGCATCCTGATTTTCTACGTGGGCGCCCTGACCGTGTTGCTGGCCCTGTACCCGTGGGATCAGTTGCTGGTCACACTGGGCGCGGGTGGCGATGCCTATGGCAGCAGCCCCTTTGTGCAGATTTTTGCCTTGATCGGCAGCGATACCGCCGCGCAAATCCTCAATTTCGTGGTGCTGACCGCCGCCCTGTCGGTTTATAACAGCGGTGTGTACTGCAACAGCCGCATGCTGTTTGGTCTGGCCGAACAAGGTGATGCGCCCAAAGCATTGATGAAACTGACCAAAAACGGCGTGCCTTTACGCGCACTGGGTCTGTCAGCGCTGGTGACGTTACTCTGTGTGGTGGTCAATTACGTGGCACCGCATAAGGCGCTGGAACTGCTGTTTGCGCTGGTGGTTGCCTCGCTGATGATCAACTGGGCGCTGATCAGCCTCACCCACCTCAAGTTCCGCAAGGCCATGAGCGAGAAAGGTGAGACGCCTGCGTTCAAGGCGTTCTGGTCGCCGTTCAGCAACATCTTGTGCCTGGCCTTTATGGCGGTGATTATTGCGGTTATCTGGATGATCCCCGACGTTCGCGCTTCGGTGTACGCCATCCCGGTATGGCTGCTGATCATTTATGGTTTTTATCAGGTGCGCTTGAGCACTGGCAGGCCACTGTCCAGGCGCTAACTTCACATCAAAAGCCCCTCACCCTAGCCCTCTCCCAGAGGGAGAGGGGACTCAAGCAAAAGCAGATGGGTGTAACGGCGCACATCAGCGCCCTCTCCCAGAGGGAGAGCGGACTCAAACAAAAGCAGGTGGGTGTAACGGCGCACATCAGCGCCCTCTCCCTCTGGAAGTGGGGACTCAAGCAAAAGCGGATAGGTGTAACGGCGTACATCAGCTCCCTTTCAGAAGGAGAGGGAACTCAATTCAAAAACAGATGTGCGTAACACCACCCATCAGCCCCCTCTCCCTCAGGGAGAGGGTTGGGGTGAGGGAACAAATGTCAGTGAACGCAAAAACCCGGGAAATCCGCCCGACGCGGACTCCCGGAAAAAACCCTATTCGGGTTTGCGATAGCTATTGATGATGGCCGAGAAGTCTTTACCGCCCTCCCCGCGCAAACTCATGGCTTGATACAACTGCTGAGCCACAGCGCCCATCACGACAGGTTGATGGGCCTGACGAGCCGCTTCCGTGGCAAGTCCCAAATCCTTGAGCATCAGCTCGGCACCAAAACCGCCGGTGTACCCCCGTGACGCCGGGGCAGTTTCGACAATACCGGGCCAAGGGTTGTAGACCTCGGAACTCCAGCAACGCCCGGTAGAACTGTTGATCACCCCGGCCAACACTTCGCTGTCGATCCCCAGCGCCGCCCCCAAGGCCATGGCCTCGCTGACGCCCACCATGGTGATTCCAAGCAGCAGGTTGTTGCAGATTTTAGCCACTTGACCGGTGCCCACATCCCCGCAATGGACGATGTTGCGGCCCATTTGCGCGAGTACGGGGTGCAGGGTGTCAAAGAGCGCTTGCGAGGCTCCGACCATGAACGTCAGGGTGCCCGCTTGTGCCCCGCCGGTGCCACCGGAGACCGGTGCGTCGGCCATCTGCACGCCTTGCCGAGCGGCAGCGGCCGCCAAATCACGGGCGGTTTGCGGGTCGATGGTGCTGCAATCCACGGCAGGCACACCTTCACCGATACCGGCCAGCACGCCGTCTTCCCCCAGCCAAACACTGCGCACATGCGCGGCGGCCGGCAGCATGGTGATGACCAGCTCAGTGCCTTGGGCGGCCTCGCGGGGCGAGTGACTGATGTGCCCGCCCAGCGCGGCCAGCTCCGCCAGAATGTCTTTGTTCAAATCGAACAGGTTCAACGAATGGCCGGCCTTGAGCAGGTTGCGCGCCATCGGTGCGCCCATGTTGCCCAAGCCAATAAATGCGATGTTCATGATCGTGCCCTCAGCGAAGGTTGATGGTGGTGTTGACGCCATCATTCACGCTGTCATCGTCAAACCAGCGACTGGTGACGGTTTTTGTTTGGGTATAGAACTGCACGACTTGTTTGCCGTACGGGCCAAGATCGCCGAGTTTCGACCCACGTGACCCAGTGAAGCTGAAAAACGGCACTGGGACTGGAATCGGAATGTTGATACCGACCTGACCCACATCGATTTCGGTCTGGAACTTGCGCGCAGCAGCGCCACTTTGGGTGAACAGCCCCGTGCCGTTGCCGAACGGATTGGCGTTGACCAGCGCGATGGCTTGATCAAGGGTATCCACCTCTATGACCGCCAGCACCGGGCCAAAGATTTCCTGTGTGTAAATCTGCATGTCGGTGGTCACGCCCGAGAACAGGGTCGGGCCGATAAAGTTGCCCTGCTCAAACCCCGGCACGTTGACGTCGCGCCCGTCCAGTTCAAGCACTGCGCCTTCTTTGATCCCGCTTTCAATCAACCCCAGTACGCGCTCTTTAGCGCGCTTGGAGATCACCGGCCCGACGTCAGTGCCCGCTTCGCTGCCGGCATTAACCTTAAGCTTTTGCGCCAACGCCTTGAGGTCGGGCAGCCATTGCTTGGCCGCGCCCACCAGCACCACCACCGACGTGGCCATGCAGCGTTGGCCGGCTGCGCCAAAACCCGCACCGACCAGCGCATTGAGGGTTTGTTGACGATTGGCATCGGGCAGTACCACGGCGTGGTTTTTGGCGCCCATCATCGATTGCACGCGCTTGCCATGACGCCCCGCCAGGTCATACACATGGGTGCCCACGGCTGTCGAGCCGACAAAGGACACGGCCTTGATGTCAGTGTGCGTGCACAGGGCATCCACGACTTCCTTGCCGCCGTGCACCACGTTCAGCACACCCGGTGGCACACCGGCTTCAAGCGCCAACTCCACCAGCATCAGGGTCGACAGCGGGTCTTGCTCGGAAGGTTTCAGAACGAACGTGTTGCCGCAGGCGATTGCCATCGGAAACATCCACAACGGAATCATGGCCGGAAAGTTAAACGGCGTGATCCCCGCACAGACGCCGATGGGCTGACGCAAGGTGTAGGTATCCACCCCGCCTGCAACGTTTTCGGCGAACTCACCCATCTGCAACGTACCGATGGAGCACGCGTGTTCGACCACTTCCAGGCCCCGAAAAATATCACCCTCGGCGTCGGCAATGGTTTTGCCCTGCTCAGCACTGAGGACAGTAGCAATACGCTTGGAGTGTTCACGAATGAGCGCTTGCAGCTTGAGCATGATGCGCATGCGCGCGCCAATCGGCGTCAGCTTCCAGGTTTGAAAGGCACGCTGGGCAGCTGCAATCGCCGCGTTGACTTCAGAGGCTGTCGCGAAAGGCACTTTGGCCAGTACCTGCTGAGTGGCCGGGTTAACGATGTCGTGCCACTCGGTGGTCTGCGACTCGATCCATTCGCCATCGATCAGTAAGCGGGCATTTTGATACGGGGTGTTAGGAACGCTCATGGAGGTCTCCGACATTATTTTTATGAGTACGGGCGCCCGGATTGGTCGCAGGACAGTTTTTGGAGTATAGGTGTGCGTTCTTCTAATAAGAACGCACATATAAGCCGGTCAAACATGCAAAAAAACATCACCTCGTTAAGCGCTTTGAACTGGGACGACCTGAAGTTTTTTCTGGAAGTGGCCCGCACCCGCAAAGCCAGCAGCGCTGCTAAACGCCTGGCAGTCGACTACACCACCGTGTCGCGGCGGATCAGCTCGCTGGAAAGTGCACTGGGTACGTTGCTCTTTGAAAAATCGCGCACCAATGGCTTCACGCTGACCCCTGAAGGCCAGCGCTTATTGGGTTATGCCGAGTCGATTGAAAGCACGCTGCACATGGCCTGTGAGCAAGTGTCGGGTTCAGGGGTGGCGTTGTCCGGGCATGTACGCATGGGCTGTACCGAAGGCTTTGGCAGCTTTTTCATCACCCCGCAGTTAAGCCACTTTGTGGACACTTACCCGGCGATCTCGGTGGATATCCTGCCGCTGCCGCACTTCATCAGCCTGTCCAAACGCGAAGCCGATATTGTCATTGCGCTGGAGCGCCCGGAGCATGGGCCGTATGTGTGCTGCAAACTGTGTGACTACCGCTTGCAACTGTTTGCCACCCAGGACTATCTGGACCAACACCCGCCCATCCGCCGGGCCGCTGACTTGCAGGAACATCCCTTTATCAGCTACGTCGACGATCTGGCATTCAGTTCAGAGCTGCTGTATCTGGCCAATGTCGTGCCCGGCGCCAGCGCCACCTTGCGAAGCACCAGCGTGATTGCGCAGTTCGTGGCTGCGCAGCAAGGGCGTTCGATGGCAATACTGCCGTGCTTTCTGGCGGCTCAAGACCCACGGCTATTGCCTGTGCTGCCCGATGAAATCAACCTCACCCGGCAGTTCTGGATGTATTGCAGGGAGGATCTGAGAAAGCTCAAGCGGATCACCCTGTTGTGGGATTACATCCGTGAAGTGACTGAGCTGAATGCGCCTTTATTGCAGGGGCAGACGCGGGTACTCAAGTTTGTGGGCTGACCCACCGGCGTTAATCCGTAATCACCACGATGGACACCCGCCGGTTTTCGGTTCGCCCGGCGCGGGTCTTGTTGGGGGGAACAGCTGATTAGGTATTCGAGGTTACGGCGCACTCCGGCTTCGCAACATGTTGCCCGCCACGGGCGAGGCGTTTGGCGTGGTACATCGCCGAATCGGCTGCACACAGCAGCGAATCCGGGTGGGTGCCATGCTCGGGGTAAACCGCAATACCGATACTGAAAGAGGTGACAACACTGCAGTGGCCCGGCAAAGAAACAGGCTCAAGCATGCTGGCGATGATTTTGTCCGCAATACGCTGGGCGTCTTCGATCTTGTGCAGCGGCTGCAGTAAAATCGCAAATTCATCGCCCCCCAGTCGCGCAACCACATCGTTCTCACGGAGCAAGCCGCGGATGCGGGCGGCCACCGTCACCAACACCACATCACCCGCTGCATGGCCATAGGTGTCATTGATGTCTTTAAAACGGTCACTGTCGAGAAACAGCACCGCGGCTTTTTCATGGGTTGTGTTCAGCGAACGCAGCGTGCGCGCCAACTGTGATTCAAAGTAGGCACGGTTGGGCAACTCGGTCAGTGAGTCATGATTGGCCTGGTGCACCAGTGCCTGGTTTTGATTTTGCAGATGGCTTTGCCACGACTCCAGCTCATCGAGCAACGCGTTAAAGTCATTGCCCAGGCTGTTCAACTCGGCAATCTGCGCCACCGGTACGCGCTGGTCGAATACGCGCTCGATACGTACCGCATGTGCCACTTCAGCCAGTTGTTGTAATGGCCCGGTTATACCGCCGTGCATGCGCCGTGAAAGGTGCAATGCACTCCATACACAGAGCGCCGTGCACAGCAACATACCGAACAGTCCGCTGATCAAAAACCTCAACAGGTTACCGCCGTGGGCACGGATCCTCACTTCACCGATCTGCTGACCCTGACGCTCAATCGGCACCGTTACCGGCTGACTCAACAAGTGATCTGCCAGCCACATCTCTGCCTTGGACAACAACCCGTTTTCCGGGCGATGCCACTGCGCCAGTAATTGACCATTGGCCTTGTACACTTGAGCGTCGGCGACAGCCGCTGAGGAGGCAATCAAGGCCAGTGCTTCTAACGCAGCGGCCTTGTCATCGAACACCACTGCCGCTTCGACGGTGTAATTGATGGCACGCGCCAACAAATGCACGTTGTTGTCGGCGTACACCTTGAGTGCCAACGTGCCCAACAGCGTCATCGACGTACTGGCCAGCACGACGGCGACCAACGCCACGCTCAAATGCCCGCGGCGCAGCACCGAACGCAATCGGCGATGTACAGGAAACCTTTTTTTCGGGCTCATGCCTGATCACCCCGACGACGGGACAATTGCAACACGCGCGGGTGAATCCGCACGCCGCTACGGGCGACAGCGTCGAGGTTAACCTCAAACGACACCTGCGCTTCGCCCACTCGCAGGCAAAACAAGCTGCCGACGCTGCACGGATCCACCTGTTCGCTGATGCTCAGAACCGCTTGGCCCGTGAGTTGCTCGAACACACCGCTACGGTCTTCAGGGCTGAGTTTGCCTAAATAAAGCGCGTTGCAGCGCTCGATAAGCGAAGGATCCGTGACCATTACCCGACGCACTTGCAACGCTCTGCCATTGGCCTGTGTCGCGCCTTTAAGCAGGTCATCGGCGTACTCGGTCGGGCCAACCACACACAGCTGCAAATACGCCGGTTCGATGGGCCAACGCGCATAGCTGAGAATGCCAAGCACCACTTGGGTGACATTTTTGGCTCGTTGATCAACCTGATTTAGCGTCACTTCGGGTTGAGCCAAGCAGGGGGTGCTCAGCAATAGCAGGTGAAGAGACAGGCGCAGCAGGCCGCTTCTCAAACCCTGCCGTGTCGAGAAAACAGCCACATCCATGCAGGAAATCTCGGAAAACGTTGTAGGAATAATGCCGGGAATGTATCACAGGATTCGTATTAACTGTGACAGACATCACATTACCGAACATCCAAAAGTAGATACCCGGCCTGTATACACACCGCTTTTGGGGGGCAGCGCTTCCCTGCGCGCCCGCCGCCATTGAATCGGTTTTTGGCTAACCCAGACCCAACATTAGCCCGCTCAAGCGCTTGACCTTGCGTGCTACGGCCTCCTCAAACACACCTGCCCGCGGTTCAATTAGGCTGAACCAGTGTTTAGCCCGCGTGATGCCGGTATAGATGAGCTCTTTGGTCAACACCGGGTTAAGGGCTTCAGGGAGCACCAGCGCGGTGTGCGAAAACTCTGAACCCTGGGATTTGTGCACCGTCATGGCGTACACCGTTTCAACATCATTGAGTCGACTGGGCAGCACAAAACGAATACCGCCCTGCCCATCATTGCGGGCAAAGGCTACCCGCAGCACATGGCGCTGCTTATCTGCGTCACGCTCCGGGAGTTTGAGGGCGATGCCGATATCACCATTCATTAACCCCAAGCCGTAATCATTACGGGTCATTAGCACGGGACGCCCTTCGTACCACTGTTGGTCACCGTCTATTAACATACGGGCAAACAATGTTCGCGTGATGCGCTCGTTCAAACCTTCCACACCCCAGGGGCCTTTACGCACGGCGCACAGTACCTGGAACGCTTCGAACGCCTCCAGTACTTGCCCCGCCCAAACGGACCAGCAAGGGTCTTCAAGGCCTGCATCGGCCGATGGACGCCGGTCGCGCAGTACCTCAAGGTAATGCCGATAGCCTTTGGCTTGCGCACCGCGCCCTTCCAGCGCCAGACGCTCGAACCCCCGGTCTTGCTCACCCTTGAGGGGCAAGGTAAACAGATCCTCGTGATGGCCGGCGACCAGCAACGCCCGCGCTTCGTGTGACTGCTGACGGTTTACCAGACGAGAAAGCTGGCCAATACCGCTGCCTTCTCCAAAGCGACGCGAGTGACGCAACATGACCACTTGCTGGGCGAGCGGATGAGTACCGTCCAGATCTTGTTGCAAATCGCTGGCCGCCAAGTTTTCACCACTGACCTGCTCCAGCCATGCCAGGGTCTGCGGGGTATACCAGCCCGCCTCGGCATCGCGACACAAATCGCCCAGTACCGCGCCCGCTTCAACCGAGGCCAACTGGTCCTTGTCCCCCAACAGCACCAGCCGCGCATGGTCGGGTAATGCATCGAGTAAATTGGCCATCATCTCCAGGTCGATCATGGAGGCTTCATCCACCACCAACACATCCAGCGGCAGCCGATTGCCCGCGTGATGGCGGAAGTGCCGTGTACCCGGTCGGCTGCCCAGCAGGCGGTGAACCGTGGTGACATCACTTGGGATTTTTTGCCGAACGCTGTCAGCCACTTCCAGCGATTTGACTTGCAGGCTGATGGATTCGGTCAAGCGCGCGGCCGCTTTGCCGGTCGGTGCAGCCAGACGAATTCGCAACGGCGCTCCTGCCTCGACGGCCGGGGCCTGCAGCAGGGCCAGCAGGCGCACTACGGTGGTGGTTTTGCCGGTGCCGGGGCCGCCCGTGACGATGCTGAAGGCCCCGCGGGTCGCTAACGCGCAGGCCAGCTTTTGCCAGTCAATCGGTGCAGGCTGTTCCGGGCTGCCAAACAAACTGTTGAGGCGAGTCGGCAAATCCTCAGGCGTGACCTGCGCAGCAGACAGCCGTTGGCGCAAAGCGCTGTCGATTCGCCGCTCATACGCCCAATAACGACGTAAATACAGACGACGGTCACTCAGCACCATGGGACGACTGCTCGCCTCGGCGCAATGTCCGGCGTGCTCAACCAAAGGGCTGGCCTGCAAGGCAGCACACCACGCGTCACCCTCCAGCGCTTCGAGTAGCTGCGACGGCAGGAGCATGGCGCCTGTCTGCACATCGCCTTCAGGCGGCAGAGACAGTGCAAAGTCGGGCTCTTTCAGGGTTTCGAACAGGTCCAGACAGACATGGCCGTGACCCAGCTGGTGGCTGGTCAGCGCCGCCGCCAGCAACACCAATGGGTCACCCCCGGGGTCGCGCTCATGCAGAAAAGCGACAAACGCTTTATCCAGCGCACGCAGCCACCCGCGTTCTACCCAGCGCTCCAGCAGCAGCAACAGATCATCGGCTCGCGTCAACGGTTGTAATCGGGCAAGGCTTTCAGCCGTCAACGGCGTGGGCAACAGTTCGGCAAACGAACGACTCATAACAACTCTCCCTGTTCCCATGCCGGTTCAGCCCGTTGAGGCTGAGGTTTGCCCTGGAACATCAGGTCCAGGCTTTCAATCAAATGTCTGGGCGGCCGCGTAAAGAACACCCCTTGCCCTTGGGAGCGAGTGCCGCGCAGGAATAAATACAACGCGCCGCCCATGTGCTGGTCGTAGTCGTAGTCAATCAGCCGCGCCTTGAGTTGACGGTGCAGGGCCAACAGGTACAACACGTATTGCAGGTCGTAGCGATTATCCAGGATCGATGTGGTCATCGCCTGTTCGGTGTAGGCCGCATCGTCGATACCCAGCCAGTTGGATTTGTAATCCGCTACGTAATAGCGCCCTGCATGCTCGAACGTGAGGTCGATAAAGCCTTTGAACATGCCATTGAGCAGGCTTGGTTCAGCGGCCGCACGTGGCGCACCGCCGTGCGTATGTTGGCGCACCAGCTTATCGAGTTGCAGCACGTCGACCTTGTGGCTGGCAAACCAGAATTCCATTTCGATCTGGTATTGATTCAAGCCGCTCAGTACCACAGCGGGTTGACCATTGTTCAGGCGCAGGGGTTCGTGTTGCAGATGCAGCAACCAGTCGCTCAAGGTTTCAATCCAGCCTTGCCAGCCACGTCGATTGCAACGTCGCGCGACGGCATCGTTGACGGCTGCAGCCTCAGCCTTGAAACCTTCGCCGCCAGCCCATTCCAGCAGGCCATGCAAGAAGGTGCCGGGATTGGGCCCACGAGGGAACCGGTGAATGTCGCCCCCGGTGAGCAACACATCACGCGGCGCATCAGGATCGAGTCGCTCATCATCCGAGAGCTTTTGAGCCAATGCGCTTTCCGGTGCCTCGGCAGGGCTGAGGCTGTCGCCAATCCGCAACGCGCTGTAGGACGCTATCCACCAGTTTTCGGCTGCGCGCCGAGCCGGGATTAACGGTGTACGTAACATGGCCTGGTTGATCGGCGGAACAAAGTACGCGGGGCTGGGCAATGGCACAGCCTGGCAATCAATGGCCGGGCAATCTTGCTGTGCGTCCGCCAGCCAGCCTGCAAGGGCCACGGATTCGGCCAGCACTGCGCCCCCCCCGAGCAAATAACCCAACGCAGACAGGTGCAGCGTCGAGCGATTGTTGTTGCCGCGTTTAAGGTCGGCAACGCCCAGCCAGCAGGCATGCTGGGCACGGGTCAGGGCCACATAGAGCAAACGCAGGTCTTCGGCCAGACGCTCGTCATCGGCCTGAGCGATCAGTTCGGGCGTGGCTTTCAAACTGACCTGCGCGTTACCCGCAGCGTCGTGGTAATGGAGCGGCAAACGGCTGCCATCCACCGGCTTGGTCGAGCAGATAAATGGCAAGAACACCAACGGGTATTCCAGCCCTTTCGACTTGTGAATAGTGACCACTTTTACCAGTTGCTCATCGCTTTCAAGGCGCAGGATCTGGTCTTCTGCGGCCTGACCCGACAAGGCCAGATGCTCGGCCAGATGGCGGATCAGCGCTTGCTCACCATCCAGCTCGGCAGCCGCTTGCTGCAACAGTTCAGACAGGTGCAACACATTGGTTAACACCCGCTCACCGTCCGGGCGGGCAATCAAGGTGCGGGGTAATTCAAAGTCATGCAGCAGGCGTCGCAACATGGCCAATACGCCTTGTTTGCGCCAGATTTCGCGGTAACCACGGAACTGCATGACACGACGTTCCCACGCCAGTTCGTCCTGATTCAGACGTTCAAGCTCAATTAAGGGCAGGTCCAACGTGATACAGGCCAGTGCGGCGCGCAGTGGGCGCTCGACATCCGGTTCGGCACAGGCTTTAAGCCAGGCCAGCACATCGTGTGCCTCCTGCGCGGCGTAGACCGAATCCTTGTCTGACAAGTAAACACTTCGCACGCCACGGGTCGACAATTCGCGCCGCACAGCCTGCGCTTCTTTACCGTCACGTACCAGAATCGCGATATCAGCCGGCAATACACCGCGTAGCGGATGCCCTTCCTGGACAAACCCGCACCGACCTTGCTGGCCGCCATTGAGCAACTCGACAATCTGGCTGGCGCACACGGCCGCCAGTTGCTGGCGATACACCGCGCCGGAAACGGGCTGTTCGGAGGGCAATTGCCAAAGGTTCATGGCGGACACCGGTTGCCCATCCATGTGCAGGACTTCTTTTCGGCCTTGAGATTTAACCGAGACAAACGGCACAGGGTTTTCAGAACCCTCACGGAACAAAAACGCACCGCGTCCTGTATCGCGCTGTTCAGCTCGGGCAAACACGTGGTTCACCGCATCCACCATCGCGTGGCTGGAGCGAAAGTTGGTGTCCAGTGTGTGCAGTCGGCCTTGAGTGGCATGACGGGCGCGCAGGTAGGTGTAAATGTCGGCACCGCGAAACGCATAGATCGCCTGCTTCGGGTCGCCGATCAGAAACAAACCCGTCTCAGGGCTGTTGTCCTCGATACGGTAAATGGTTTCGAAGATGCGGTACTGCACCGGGTCGGTGTCTTGGAATTCATCGATCAGGGCTACCGGAAACTGCTCGCGAATCAACGTCGCCAGACGCTCGCCGCCATCTGCTTGCAACGCTGTATCAAGCCTGAGCAGCATATCGTCAAAGCCCATCTCGGCACGGCGGCGCTTTTCTTCCTCAAAACGCGCACTCACCCAACGCGCAGCATGCTCCAACACCGCAGCGTCAGGGCTGGGTAAAGCGTCCAATGCGGCTTTCAGGCCGGCCATGGCATCCAGACCCGGATGCTGCGGCGGTTGCCCTTTCCAGGCTTCGGCCATACCGTCGGGGGTCAGACGCGTGAATCCAGTGCTCAGGTCCAACTGTTCCAGTGTGTCGTCTACCGCCCATGCGCTGAGTTTCTCGAACCAGGGTTCAAAGTAACGCGCTTGCATCTTGCGACCGTCGACACTTTTACTGGCTACGCCCTGCAGACAAATATCTCGCAGTTCCTGGGCCCATTGCACCCACGGGGTTTTGAGCTGCGTGAGCACCTGACGACGTTCCTGCAGGCACGTATCGATAATCTGCGCAGGGCTTTGCTGCGGATCTACGCCCGCCCGCGAACTGCCGAACAGCGCACGTATACGCGGTAACAAAGCGTCGGGGCCACTCAAATTTGTACGTACCCAGTTCAGCGCGTCACCGTGCATGGGGTAGCAAAACAGGCGCCAGTAATCGCGCACGACTTCGCCCAGCAAGTCGCTGTGGTCGGTTTCCAGTGTCTGTGTGAACAGGCTTCCGCTGTCGAACGCATGCTCACGCAGCATCCGCTGACACCAACTGTGGATGGTCGAAACGGCGGCTTCATCCATCCATTGCGCGGCAATGTCGAGCCGACCTGCGCATCCTGCCCATTGCTCGTACGAATACTGATCTCGCAGTTGTGCAACTAAAGCGTCCGGCGCTTCGATTTCGTCACGGAAGAACCGCGCAGCTTCCGCAAGGCGGGTGCGGATACGGTCACGCAACTCTTTGGTGGCAGCATCCGTGAAGGTCACAACGAGAATTTGTGGGGGTAACAGTTCGCGGCCAAACCCGGCGTCCTGTGCTCCGTGCCCCAGTATCAAACGCAGGTAGAGGGCCGAGATGGTGAATGTCTTGCCGGTGCCGGCGCTGGCTTCGATCAGTTGGCTGCCGTGCAGGGGAAAGGCTAGCGCCAAGGGGGGATTTAACGCACTCATTAACGGGCCGCCTCGCTGGTCAGTGAACGCCAAGGGGCGTCAAACAAGGGGCGATACAGGGCGTCGCACCAGTCTTCAAATTCATGAGTGGCAATCAGCGCCGCGTAGTCCGGAAACTGACGAGCGAGCGCAGCACTTTCGCGACGCTCGCCATTACTGTTCTGACCATCACCTTCGTACGCTTTTTGTGCCGCGGCCTCTGCTTTGGCCGGATCACTCTGGGCCAGCCAGGCGAAGGCTGTTTTGACTGCGATAGGCAGCGGGCGACTCATCCCTACCTTCCAGGCCAGCAACAGATTGCCGAGAATGTCCCGGGCTTGTTGAGGCTGCATAGGCTCGAGCAACAAGGTGTCATCGCTGGCGACCAACGCGGTGGACATGGGCAAGCCGCTGGCGCAGGCCACCAGATGATTGACCCACGGCCGGGTCAAAC
Source organism: Pseudomonas sp. 2024-210 (assembly GCF_045062345.1). NCBI lineage: Bacteria > Pseudomonadati > Pseudomonadota > Gammaproteobacteria > Pseudomonadales > Pseudomonadaceae > Pseudomonas > Pseudomonas sp. 2024-210. Next base: position 52,740 of record NZ_JBJGEJ010000024.1, read on the forward strand.
GGTGCCATTTACGAGTTTTGATCGCGCCAATGCTGTTGGGAATCGTGGTGACGGAGAGTAAGCCGTTGTCACTTCGCTGATGCAGATTGCCCAGCCACCCTTCCAGTTTCAGCCCATGTTCTTCGAGGCTGACAGGCAAGGCGCTGCTCAGAGGCTTAGGCCAAAGCGTCAACAACTGTTGATAGCGTTGCATTACGTCGGGCAAAGGTTCTATCAGTTCGTGCTGCAAGCATTCCCCAAACCCGGCCATCGGTAACAGGCCGCTGCCTTGCAGGCGCAGGGCGCGGTTGTGTAAGGCTTGCTCCAGTTGATCGGGCTGCGCCAAGGCGGCCTCGAGCAAGCTGTCGCTCAGGGTGTAACGCTGTAAAGCATCGAGGACGAAAGGCTCTTCATCTGCAAGAGGTACTTCTGCGGCTTCAAAGAACACTTTCAAACGCTGACTGAAGAAGTGGCGCACCGGGTTGCGCAAAAAGTCCTGCAGTTGAGTCAGGTTCAAGGGTTCTTCTTGTTCGTGTGCGGTGAGTGACCCGGGTTGAGCCGGGGCATCCTGAAACTCGTGCAATTGCTGCCACTCACGGGCGTAGCTGAAAAGGTTGGGGGTGCCTTCATGGAAATAGCGGGTGCTGAAAGGTTGCAACGGATGCTCTTGCGTCATGGCTTCAAGCAGATCACTGCCGCCCTGATGCTTCCAGCCACCGGCGATATGATCGCGCAGTTGTCCGATCAGAACGCAGGCCGGGCGCTCGCTGTTGTCGCGAATACTGCGCCCGACCCAACTGATGTACAGCTGATCACGGGCCGAAAGCAGTGCTTCAAGCAACAAATAACGGTCATCTTCACGGCGCGAGCGATCGCCGGGGCGATAGTCACTGCCCATCAAGTCAAAATCCAGGGGCGGTTGCGCACGCGGATAGTCGCCGTCATTCATCCCCAGCAAACACACTAATTTGAACGGGATGGCACGCATCGGCATCAGCGTGCAGAAGTTGACCGCACCTGCCAGGAATCGTTGGGACAGTTTGCCTTGGTCGAGACCTGCCAGCCACGCCTCACGAACAACCGTGAGCGGTAACTCATCTTGCAGGCCAACCAGCTCACAGGTTTCAAGCCAGTTTTCTCGAAGCTCTTCAAGCTGGGCCAAGAGATAATCGTCGTGTTCGGTTTCCGCCAGGAAGAAAAGTTGAACCAGCGCTTGCAGTCGTTCGCCCCATTGCTGAGGCAGCGCCGGTTGCGAGAGTTCCTCATGGGCAATTTCCAGCGCATCGAGCAGAGCCACTAGCGGGCCAATCAAGACAGCATCCAGGCCGCCAATTTCGTCGTAGGGTTCAATGCCATCACAGGCTTCGCCACTGCCCACGGCATAGCCAAGCAGCATGCGGCGCAGGCCGAACCGCCAACTGTTCTGTTCCAGTTGCGCCGGCAAGCCAAGGCCGGCGCGCTGTTGCGCATTCAATCCCCAGCGAATCCCTGCGCCTTCGATCCAGCGATGCAAGGTTGGAAGGTCGCGCTCTTGAACGTTGAAGCGAGCTCGTAGTGAGGGAACATCCAGAAGATCGAGGATTTCGCTGACCGGGAAACGACTGTCAGGCAATTTAAGTAAGTGCTCGATGGCGATCAGCAGAGGATCACGGCCTCGCTGGCCTTGATCCGCGAGGGTGTAGGGGATGAAACGGCGATCGTCGCGTTCAACCTGGCCAAACACGGCTCGAATATGGGGGGCGTAACTGTCGACGTCCGGCACCATTACAATCACGTCGCGTGGCTGTAAGCCAGGATCTTCGCTGAAGCGGGCCAGCAATTGGTCGTGAAGGATTTCAACTTCACGCTGCGCGCTGTGGGCGATGTGAAAACGGATTGAACGATCCGTATCTAAATCAACAGCAGGCCATAGCTCACGTGTTTCATTGAGAGGACGCAGCTCAAGAATATCGTCTTGGAGTTGATTCAACAGGTTGAGTGGTTCTACTTTGCTGAATAGGTCTATCCGTCCATCGCGAAAGGCGGCCCGATAACTGTTCGGATCGTCGTAACTGTCCAACAGGTTGATGTAGTCACGGCCCTGCTTGCCCCAGGCAGCCAATAAAGGGTGAGCATGTTGATGCAGGATATCGACGTCCAGCGCGGCTGGCATTCCGGCTTTGCGGGCTTGGCGTTTGTACTGGTGGCGCAGCAGATCTTTGTCCGCCACGATGTCAGACCAATGATGACGGCAAGGGTTGTGCACACACAGCAGCACCTGACTGAAGCGGGCCAGACCTGCCAACGCTTCGAGTGCCTGAGCAGGAAGCGATGAGATGCCAAAAACGATGACTCGGGCCGGCAAACCGGGCGGCGCTTGTTCGAGGCTATTGATCCTGTCCATAAAGCGTTGATGAACGCCGGCACGACTCTGCGACATGCCCTCTTCACCTACATCGAGCAGAAGTGCACGCCATAGCTCCGCTTGCCAGCAATTGGCCGGACCTAGGACGGGGGTTTCGCCTCGTGCATTGCGTAGCTGGTGACGGCCTGCCGCCCAATCTTCCAACCAATCGGCGCGATAAACCTGATATTGGTCGAAGAGGTCGGCGAGGCGCTCTGACAGTTGATAGCGCTTGCGCAAATCAGCGTCGTGGGTCAGAAACCGCTGCAACGGTTCGAAGTGCGGCTGATCAATAAGCGCAGGCAATAAACGCATCAAACGCCAAGTGAGCGGGGCTTTATCAAGCAAGGATTTGGCGGGGATTTGTTCTGTGCCCAACACGATGCGATAGAGCTGCCACATGAAACTGCCGGGCAGTTGCACATCCACCGCAGCGGCAATCCCGCAGCCACCCAAGTCATCATCCTGAGCATCTTCGGCCAGAGCCAGCTTCAGCCATTGAGCGATGCCATTACTCTGTACCAGCGCAATTTCGTTCTCCAGAGGTGCCAAGGGATAGCGCCGCATCCAGCTCACGACCAAGCCTCGCAGTTCATCAAGGCGATTACCGTGAACGACCATGAAACCTGGATTCAGAGAAGTAGCGACCGGCATGAAGGCATCCTTAGGGAAGGCAATATCCAAAGACGAACCTTAACATTGCATGGGGGGGAGTTGCGCAAGCTGCAAGCGAACAGCTTGGGGCATGCAGAGGATTTAAAACGTGTTGCTTGTCGCTCGCCCGGGCTTTTTCGCGCACAAAAACAAACCCCCTGTCTGCGTGAGCAGACAGGGGGTTTGGAATTTAATCTTGACGATGACCTACTCTCACATGGGGAAACCCCACACTACCATCGGCGATGCATCGTT
>NZ_JBJGEJ010000025.1:0-47124 GCF_045062345.1 Pseudomonas sp. 2024-210
CCTATTTAATTTTCCTCCAGCGCAATTATAGGGCTCGAAAACGGCAGCGTCACTTGAATATCCCAAAGCCAGAAAACCAAAAAAAATAGAGGCGCTCTTGTTACTCAATAAACTCCCAAGCTAAAACTCACGCGTTCTTTAACAAAGAAGCTGTCAGCTGTTTCAGAAATAAATTTCTCATCTGAGCTACGCTTTCAGAAGATCTCCTGATCGGCATCACCCTGCCCGACGGCAGCGACGTCGCCTACCGCTACGACGCCTTCGGCCGACGCATCGCCAAAGACATCGACGGCAAAACCACCCAATTTCTCTGGCAAGGCGACAAGAAAACGACCCTCGTTCAAAGATCCACTCGTCGTAAGTTCAATAACTGCGATTCATATGGAGCTCAACCCCCCCGGCCATTGTGATCGGCCTGATGCACCGCCATGAATGGTTTTACGACGGCTGCGCCGCCGATCGCAGCCTCGCGGAGCTCGGCAGCGGCTACAGGGATTTTTGCCGCCCGTAGCAGTTGACGAGTGGCGCGAGGCTACGTTCGAGGATGCAATGAACGCTCAAGCACGATAATGAGGGAGTGCCTGGTGCATCGGGTTGACCGGTGTACGGCGGCTTTGCCGCCGATCGCAGCCTTCGTTCCTCGGCAGCGGCTACATGAGTTGTGTAATCGGCATGGTCGCGAATTTCAGTTTCTTGCGATTACACCTGCATCGCCCGCGGCCGGTCGCTTCTGTTCTCTGCCGTACTGTCCACCGCTTGTTGCAGTTGAAAGTCGAATTTCATTTCGGCATAGCGCCCTTCTATTCCTCGTGCACCGTCTACGCGGAAGATGACTTCGCCCACCAAGCCATCGCGGGTGGCGTAGGCGAAGTCGTCCCACAGGTATTTCTCGCCCGACAGGTTGATTTGGGTCGTGAGGTGACGCTGCCCCGGCGCGCTGATAAAGAAGTGTACGTGGGCCGGGCGCTGGCCGTGGCGGCCGAGTTGGTCCAGGCATTCCTGGGTCGGGCCTTGTGGGTCACAGCCATAGCCGGAGGGCACGATGCTGCGCGCACGGTATCGACCCTGCGCGTCAGTGATGATGCGGCGGCGCAGGTTGTATTCGCTCTGGCTTGGGTCAAAGAAGGAGTAAGTGCCTCGGGTGTTGGCTTGCCACAGGTCGACGGTGGCCCCTGGCAGGGGTTGGCCATGGCTGTCGAACACTTGCCCCTCTAGGAACATGACCGTTCCGACGCCGTCTTCGCTGCCGTCGTCCATGCGCGCTTCGCCTGCGCTCAGCGGTGCGCCAGCTACGTACAGCGGGCCTTCGATGGTGCGCGGGGTGCCGCCGGTCAAGCCGATCTGCTGGTCTTTGGCGTCCTGCAAGAGGTCGAGGAAGTGTTCGATGCCCAGTCCCGCCACCAGTAATCCCGCTTCTGATCTATTGCCCAGACGGTTGAGGTAGTCCACCGTTTTCCAGAACTCGTTTTCACTGATGTCGAGGTCTTCGATGATTTTAGCGGTGTCTTGCAGCACGCGCAGCACGATGGTTTTCAGGCGCGTACTGCCGCTGTCATTGGCAAAGCCGGCGGCTTCTTTGAAGAAGCTCTGGATGGCATCGGTGTGGGAAATTTTCACGGTCATGCTGTTCACCTCATCTTGTTTTTATGCAAGGAACTGTTCGTTTTACCGGTCGTCGCTGTGGACCGAGGATGGGTGACGGCACAGCCCGTTGATCTCGATGTCCATGTAGGGGAATAACGGCAGTTGCATCAGGGTGTCGTGCAGGGCTTCAACGCTGGCGACGTCGAACACGCTGTAGTTGGCGTAATGCCCGGCGATACGCCACAGGTGGCGCCAGATGCCTTCGCGTTGCAGGCGCTGGGCCAGTTCTTTTTCGTCGGCCTTGAGGGCCGCGGCTTTGGTCGGGTCCATGTCAATCGGCAGGTTGACGGTCATTTTTACGTGGAAGAGCATGCGGGTCTCCTTGAAGGTCAATGGCGAGTGGGATCAGTGGCGGCGATAGTGCGTCAGGCGTTCTTCGTCGATGCTCAGGCCAAGGCCCGGTGTGCGCGGGATGTGCAGTTCAAAATCACGGTACTGCGGCGCCTCAGTGATGATGTCGGCGGTCAACAGCAACGGGCCGAACAGCTCGGTGCCCCAGGTCAGTTGCTTAAGGGTCAGAAAGGCATGGGCCGACGCCAAAGTGCCGACCGAACCTTCAAGCATGGTGCCGCCGTACAGGGCGATGCCCGCTGCTTCGGCGATGTGTGCGGTGCGCAGTACGGCACGCGGGCCGCCGTTTTTGGCGATTTTGAGGGCAAATACACTGGCTGCGCCTTCGGTGGCCAAACTGAACGCGTCTTCAACGCTTTCGATGGATTCGTCGGCCATGATCGGCGCCGGGCTGCGTTGGTTCAGGCGCACTTGCCCCGAGCGGTTAACCCGTGAGATCGGTTGCTCAATGAGGTCGATGCCGTTGTCGCCCAAGACCTGACAGCCACGGATGGCCTGGGACTCGTCCCAATACTGGTTGACGTCAACGCGCACGCTGGCACGGTCACCCAGGGCCTTTTTGATCGCGATCACATGCTTGAGGTCTTGCTCCAGCGGGTTGGCACCAATTTTCAGTTTGAAGATACGGTGACGGCGAACGTCGAGCATCTGTTCGGCTTCGGCGATGTCGCGGGCGGTGTCACCGCTGGCCAGGGTCCAGGCCACCTCCAGGCTGTCACGCACGCGCCCGCCCAACAGTTCGCTGACCGGCAAGCCGAGACGTTTGCCTTGGGCGTCGAGCAGTGCGCTTTCTATGCCGGATTTGGCGAAGGTATTGCCCTTGGCGATTTTGTCGAGTGTCTGCATGGCCGCGTTGATGTTGTCCGCAGCCATGCCCATCAGCATCGGCGCCAGGTGCGCGTCGATGTTGGCCTTGATGCTTTCCGGGCTTTCATAGCCGTAGGCCAGCCCGCCAATGGTGGTGGCTTCACCGATGCCTTCGATGCCGTCGCTGCAGCGCAGGCGCAGAATGACCAAGGTCTGTTTTTGCATCGTGTGCATCGCCAGCTTGTGCGGGCGGATGGTGGGCAAGTCGACGATGATCGTGGTCAGGCTTTCAATCAGGGCGTGGGTCATGGCGTGTTCTCCAGTGATTTATGTACGGCTCAGCCGAGGTCGCCGCCGCCCACAGGCAGGGTCACGCCGGTGATATAGGAAGCGTCGTCGCTGGCCAGAAACAGGATCGCACCGACTTGTTCGTCCAGAGTGCCGTAGCGTTTCATCAGGCTGCTGTCCAAGGTCTGGTCGACGATTTGCTGATACCAGGTGGCTTCGTCCGTGCTTTGCTCGGCACCATTGCGCGGGATCCGTCGGGGCGGTGCTTGCGTGCCGCCCGGTGCGGTGGCGTTGACGCGAATCCCGCGCTCGGCGTTCTCGAACGCCAGGCACGCGGTCAGGGCATTCACGCCGCCCTTGGCCGCGCCGTACGGGACGCGGTTGACGCTGCGGGTAGCGATTGAAGAAACATTCACTATGGCGCCCTGGCCCTGATCGAGCATGTAGGGCAGCGCCGCGTGGCAGCACCACAGGGTCGGGAACAGCGAGCGACGCACTTCAGCTTCGATTTCTTCGACCTGATAATGCTCAAACGGTTTGGCCCAAATTGTGCCGCCGACGTTGTTGATCAGGATGTCGAGGCGGCCAAAGGTGGACACCGCCGAGGCCATGACGCGGGCGCAGTCAGCGTAAAGTTCCAGATCTGCCATCAAGGTCAGCACGCCCGGCCCTTTCAATTCATGCACCAGTGCGGAGCGGTCGACCGCGATCACTTGTGCGCCCTCGTCTAACAGGCGTTCGCAGACACGGCGGCCGATGCCTTGAGCGGCACCGGTGACCAGCGCGACTTTGTTGTCGAATCGGTTCATTACAACCTCGCTTAATCAGGGATCAGGCCGCGGCAGCCGCGAATTTCTCGTAGTAGAAGTTGGCCGGGGTGATGCCTTGCTCGCGGATGTACTGGCTGACGGCTTCAACCATCGGCGGCGGGCCGCACAGGTAGACGTCGACATCGCCCTCATTGAGGTGCTGAGGCTCGATATGCTGGGTCACATAGCCCTTGAGCGGGTGCTGGCTTTGCGGGTTGGCCACGCAGGCACTGAAGCTGAAGTTGGCGATACGTGCACTCAGGGCTTGAAGGCGGTCGAGCTCGACCAAATCAAAGTCGTTGGTCACGCCGTAGATCAGGTGCACCGGGTGTTCGCTGCCTTGCTCGGCGATTTTTTCGAGCATGGCGGTGAACGGAGCCAGGCCGGTGCCGCCCGCCAGCAGCAAGAGCGGGCGCTGTATCACACGCAAGTAGAAACTGCCCAGCGGCCCGGCGAGGGTCATGCTATCCCCTGTTTTGGCCAGCCCCGTCAGAAAGCTGCTCATCAATCCGCCCGGTACGTTGCGGATCAAGAAGCTGACTTCGCCCTCTTTTTGCAGGGTGCTGAAGGAGTAAGCGCGGGTCTGCTCGCTGCCCGGAACGTGCAGGTTGACGTACTGGCCCGGCAAGAACGCCAGGCGGCTCAGGGACTCGCCCTTGATCGACAGCGCAATGGTACTTTCAGAGAGTTGGCGCAGGTCGCTGATGGTCGCTTCGAAGCTGGCCTGCTGGGTTTTGCACAGCGCCGAGGAGGCTGGCACACGCAACACGCAATCGCTGGCCGCGCGCATCTGGCAGGTCAGGACGTAGCCCTGCTGCACTTCGTCATCGCTGAGGGCGTCTTCAATAAATTCATCGCCCAGGTCATATTGCCCGGCTTCAGCAAAGCATTTGCAGGTGCCGCAAGCGCCGTCACGGCAGTCCAGCGGGATATTGATGCCTTGGCGATAGGCCGCGTCGGCGACGGTTTCATGGCCGGTGGCTTCGATAAAACGGGTGACCCCGTCTTCAAAATTGAGTGCGATCTGAAAACTCATGATGTACCTCGCACGCACGGCCAAGCCCGCAGCGCCCGCAGGCGCCCAGCGTCACTCGCCGCGCGTTGGTCAGATGTGATAGATGTCGATGACTTGACGCACGTAGTCGTTTTTCAGCACCACTTTCTTGGCCTTGATCAGTGGCTGCGAGCCACGCATGTCGAGGGTGTAGAAGCTGGTGCCGAAGTAGCTGTCAGTGGTCTTGTAGCGAAAACTCAGGGTGTGCCAATTGAAACGCACGTGGCACAGCCCTTCGGTCTGCTCGACGATCTCGATGTTGCTTAAATTGTGCGAGGTGCGGGTGTCGGGCATGGTGGCACTGGACCGCTCGGTCTTGATGCGGAATACGCGGTCTTCAAGGCCGCCCCGGTTGCCGTACCAGATCAGCGAGATTTCGCTTTGCGGGTCTTCGGTCAGGGTGTCGTTGTCGTCCCAGGCCGGCATCCAGAAGCTGGCATCAGCGCTGTACAGTTCCAGCCATTGATCCCACTGCGCGTCATCCAGATGGCGCGCTTCGCGGTACAGAAAGTCCCGCACGATGCTGTAGGTGTCGGTCATCACACAGCCTCCACAGGGATCAAGGCAGGCTCGGCGGCAACGGCTTTGAGCATGGTCTCCTGCCAATACTTGTGTTGCAGCACAAACAGCCCTTCGTCTTCGGTGCGCACACCGGACAGCAGCGGTTTCAGGTCGATTTCTTCGGCGGCCGCATCGGCGCCGTCGATCCAGTGTTCTGCGCCGCGTGACATGTCGTTCCAGCCACGGCCAGCGCCATAACCGGTTTGGCACGAGCGGAACTCTTCAAGATCGTCCGGGGTGGCCATGCCGCTGACGTTGAAGAAGTCTTCGTATTGGCGAATACGCTGGGTCCGGGCTTCACTGCTCTCGCCTTTGGGGGCTATGCAGTAAATGGTGATTTCGGTTTTGTTCACCGAGATTGGCCGGGCGATGCGAATCTGCGAGCTGAACTGGTCCATCAGGTAAACGTTGGGGTACAGGCACAGGTTGCGCGAGTTCTCGATCATCCAGTCGGCGCGGGCCTTGCCGAAGTCACGTGCCAGTTCGTCACGGCGCTCGTAGGCCGGGCGGTCTTGCGGGTTGGCCCAGCGCGTCCAGAGCAGCAGGTGGCCATTGTCAAACGAGTAGAAGCCACCGCCACTTTTTGCCCAGCTGCCAGCGCTCATGGTTTTGATTTCTTCGCCGGCTTCGCGCAGGGTGCGCTGGTTTTGCGTGGCGGCGTAATTCCAGTGCACGGAACTGACGTGGTACCCATCGGCACCGTTTTCAGCGCTGAGTTTCCAGTTGCCTTCGTAGATGTACGAGCTGGAACCACGCAGCACTTCCAGCCCATCAGGGGATTGGTCAACGATCATGTCGATGATCTTGGCCGACTCGCCCAGGTGTTCAGCCAGCGAGCTGACGTCGGGGTTGAGGCTGGCGAACAAAAAGCCGCGATAAGACTCGAAACGCGCCACTTTGGTTAAGTCGTGGGAGCCTTCGCAGTTGAAACCTTCGGGGTAGCCGGCTTCGCTCGGGTCTTTGACCTTGAGCAGTTTGCCGCTGTTGTTAAAGGTCCAGCCGTGGAACGGGCAGGTATAGCTTGCGCGGTTGCCGGTCTTGTGGCGGCAGATCATGGCACCGCGGTGGCTACAGGCGTTGAGAAACGCGTTGAGTTCACCGGCCTTGTTGCGCGCTATAAAGATGGGCTGACGGCCCATGGTGGTGGTCAAAAAGTCATTGACGTTGGGAATTTGGCTCTCGTGTGCGAGATAGATCCAGTTACCCTCGAAAATATGGGTCATTTCGAGTTCAAAAAGACGCGGATCGGTAAACATCTCCCGCTTGCAGCGGTGGACGCCCTTCTCTTCCTCAAGCATGGCATTCAAGTAGTCGATTCCCAGGGACATGGCCAGGGCCTCCGTTGTTATTATTCAGGCAACGTCAGCGTAAGGAATGAACAGGGAAGCAACTATCCGTTTACTGCGGATCGCTATCCGATTACTGCGGGGGCTAATCAACTGCGCGAATCTCGTAGCAGCTGACGAGTAATGCGAGGCTGCGATCGGCGGCGTAGCCGTCGTATTTTGGGGCTCTCGGTGTTTCAGTTAAAACTAACCTCCCCGGTTTACGACGGCTGCGCCGCCGATCGCAGCCTTCGTTCCTCGTCAGCGGCTACGAGGATGGGGGGTTCAGCGTTAACCGCTGTGCCAGCGCTTTGGCCTGTGACGCCACATCGGTCACGGCGGTGCTTTCCCACCACTGGCCGCGTAACGGCGGGCCCATTGCAAACAATCGTTGGGCTGGCACGCCTTCGGCGTTGAGTATGGCGCCATCGTGATTCGCAGCAATCCCCAATCCCAGATTTCCGGGTTGGATCAGCCCGCGTTGTAACAAATGCTGGGGCAGCGCTTTGTCCACCCGACGCCAGTCGTACTCGATGCCGGTGGAGTTGATCAGCCCGTCGCCTTGCACCCACAGGGTTTGCGCCTGGCCGCGGGGACGCAGACGAATACGCGGCTGTGGGCCGCTGCTGTCGACGGCTTGCAAGGACGCCGCACGAATGGTCAGCCGCCCTTCCTTGAGCAGTCCCTGCAGTAGGGCATCCCCTTGAGGCGGTGAGCGGTGATGATGGCTTTCCCACCAGGGCCGCACATGGCGCACGAACTGGCGGCGCTGTGTGTCACTGGCCTGGCTCCAGAGCCTGGCGATATGCACGCGCACGGTGTCCAGCGGTGCTTGCCAATCAACGCCCTGCGCTTGCGCCAAACCACATTGGCGGCGCAATTCGCGTAGCAAGTGCAAGGGGCTGCGTAGCTGCGGGGCCAAGATCAGAAAGTCTTCCCATGCCGGAGGCTGACGGCGTACGTGAGGCAACAGACCGTGGCGCGAATACACATCGATCGGGCCGCGATGACCTGCCTGATTCAGCGATTCCAGTGCATCGACCATGGTCAGCCCGGAACCGATGATCAGCACCCTCGCATCGACCGGCAGTGCGCGCAGCGCCTCGACATTCCACGGGTCAAGGGCCGCCGCATTCAGCCCGCTGGACTGGCGCTGCGCGGTACGCGCTGCTGCAAACATGCCCGTGGCCAACACCACTGATGCCGCTCGCCATTCGCTGCCCGCCTTGAGCGTCACATTCACGCCCTGCTCATGGGTGTGCAGGTCAATCACTTCATCGCGCACATGGGTCAACGTTGACCCTGCGCTTTCACCGATAACCAGCGCCTCGCCCAGTCGTTGCTGGGCATACAGCCCAAATAAACCGCGCGGCGGAAAAAGTTCGGCCACCGGCACCGACTGTTTAGCTGACTCGGGCCAACCGCCGCCAGCAATATGCGCCTGCAGCCAGCGGGTCAGATCGTCCGCGTCATCCGGTTCGATGCTCATACGTGCGGCATTGCCGTTCAAGGTATGCCCCAGCTCAGTGGCACTGTAGGCCTCGCCGCGTCCCAACTCGGCTCTTGGCTCAACCAGAACGATGCGCCGCGCACCCGGCAGGCGCAGCAGTTGCATGGCCAACAGGGTGCCGCTCAGCCCCCCGCCAATGATCAAAATATCGGCCTCGCGGGCTACCGCTGGGGACTGTCCGGTGTGTGGCTCGCTCATGGTTGCTCACTCATTTTTGAAATTATGTCGCGCACGGCGCAGTTTCTGCGACGGAGCCTGCGATGATTTCGTCCGTGCTGTCCAGTGTCGGGCACGCTGCAGATTGCTTAAGCTAGTTCCAAAACAGTATTTCCCCTTTTATTTAAAGCACTTACATTCGTCTGCACCGGATCACCGGACTGCCTTCCTCTCTTTTAACAAGGTCCAGCCCATGTCCGTTCGCTCGTTGTTTATTGCCCTTTCAATCACCGGTTTCAGTCTCGCCGCTCAGGCGTCTGATTTGACCATCGGCTATATCACGGGCATCGACCCGACCAAACTGGCTCAAGCTGAAGGTCGATACGAAAAAGCGATAGGCGAGAAGATTGACTGGCGTCGCTTTGATTCTGGCCCTGCCGTTGTTGCAGCGCTGGCCTCAGGCGATCTGCAAATCGGTAATCTGGGCTCCAGCCCTCTCGCTGCCGCCACGTCGCGCAACGTGCCCTTGGTCACCTTTATCGTCACAGCGCAAATCAAGGGTTCGGAAGCACTGGTGGTGCGCAACGGCAGCGGCATCGACACACCTGAAGACCTGATTGGCAAAACCATTGCCACGCCATTTGTGTCGACCTCGCACTACAGTTTGCTGGGTGCCTTGAAGCATTGGAACCTCACCCCGCAACAGGTCAAGGTGGTTAACCTCAGCCCCGCGCAAATCACTGCGGCCTGGAAGCGTGGCGATATTGACGGGGCGTTTACCTGGTCTCCGGCGTTGGGCGAAATCCGCAAAACCGGCACAGTCCTCACTAACGCAGGCCAGGTCAGTGAATGGGGCGCGCCAACCTTTGAAGTCTGGGTCGCGCGCAAGGACTTTGCCGAGCAACACCCGGAGGCTCTCAAGGCCTTCACCCGGGTCAGTCTTGAGGCCATCGCCGATTACAACGCCCATCAGGCCGATTGGACCGCCGACTCGGAGCAGGTGAAAAAGATCGCCGCTCTCACGGGCGCCAATGCCGCCGACATTCCTGAGTTGCTGCAAGGGGCGCACTTTCCTTCTGCCGCCGAGCAAAAAACACCGGCACTGTTAGGCGGTGGCACCGCGAAAGATCTCGCTCAAACGGCTTTGTTTTTAAAAGAGCAAGGCAAAATAGAAAGCGTTTTGCCCGATTACTCAGGCTATGTCAGCGACCGTTATTTACCTGAATAAGCCGCCCTGGACCGGTGGCACAACAAATGCTTCTTTACGGCCCATAGCGCGGGCGCTGGCCACTCCAATCCTGCGCGAACCCGACGCTAGAGGCGTCCAGGACCGTAAAGAGGACTGTAAGGATGGCTACACCGGTTACAGCGTCAACGTACAAAGAACCCATCGTTAAAACGGTGGGCTTTCTGGTGATACCAAACTTCACCACCATCGGCTTTGCCTCGGCCATCGAAACCCTGCGTATGGCCAATATGGCGGCGCGCCGGGAGATGTTTCGTACCGTTATCATCGGCCCGGACCTCAATCCGGTCACCGCCAGTAATGGCATGCGCATCCTGCCCGATTACGCGGTGGGTGATGCACCAAAACTGGACATTTTATTGATCGTGGGTTCAAACCCGATCGTTTCACACCTCAGCAGCCGCCCTACCCTTAACTGGTTACGCAAACTCGCCCACGAACAGGTCGCACTGGGCGGTATTTGCACCGGCAGTTATTGGCTGGCCCGCGCCGGGTTGCTCAAGGGCTATCGCTGCACCATTCACTGGGAAGATATTGAAACCCTCAAAGATCACTTCCCCGGGATCATTATTTCCAACCAGTTGTTTGAACTGGACCGCGACCGTTACACCTGTTCAGGCGGGGTCGCGTCGATGGACATGACCTTGCAATTGATCGCCCGTGAACCCGGCGGCCGGGAGATTGCCGCGCATGCTGCCGAGCTGTTGCTGTGTGATCGCCCGCGCAGTGCTCAAGAGCAACAGCGCGTGCCCTTGCGCCAGAAACTGGGCACATCACAACCCAAGCTCAGTCAGGTGGTGGCCATTATGGAGGCCAACCTTGAAGAGCCGGTCAGTCTGGAAGATCTGGCGCGTTTGAACGAGGTGTCAGTGCGCCAGCTTGAGCGTCTGTTTCACAAGCACTTGCAGCGTACGCCGAGCCAGTATTACCTGGAGCTGCGTCTGGCCCGTGCCCGCAGTCTGTTGCTGCGCAGCGAGTCTCAGGTGCGGGACATCGCCCTCGCCTGCGGTTTTGTGTCGGCGGCGCATTTTTCCAAATGCTACAGCCGGTTGTTCGGGGTTTCGCCGATTGGCGAGCGTAAACAGGTGGCGTTGCACTGAGTAAGGCAGCCTGGGTATATCACTGCAATGGTTGTAGCCGCTGACGAGGAACGAAGGCTGCGAGCTTTTGATTTTGCTTTGGCGTTTGATCTTGCTTTGGCTTTTGATCTTAAGGCGCCCCATTAAGCCACGCTGGCCGAACACAGGTAGTGCGCAGTAGGTAACCCGGCAGGACGCCGGGTTAGCCGCGACACGGCCATGGATGGCCGATCGCGGCGGCCTACGGAGCAATGCCTGTGTGAGGGCATGCCGAGCCAAAGCGAGGCACCGAGTGGCAGGGGCAAGAGCGTTTGGTTACTTTGCGCTTCTCAAAGTAACGCGGCGTAAGGCCGCAACCTTGAGTGGCCGTTACCGCAGCAATGGATATACACCCAAACACCGAGTCGGATGGTTTTACGAAGGCTTCGCCGTCGATCGCAGCCTTCGTTCCTCGTCAGCGGCTACAAGAGCTACGCCCCCGGGTGAGTGTCAATCCTGTAAGGCTTTATGCGCGGTCTCGCGACTGGCCAGCATGGCGACCAATGCGACCGCTGCGGCGGCCAGTAAATACCAGGCCGGGGCCATTTTGTTGCCGGTCATATGGATCAACCAAGTGGCAATAAACGGCGCGGTGCCGCCAAAAACAGCATTGGCAACGTTAAAGCTGAAGGCAAAGCCGCTGAAACGCACGCGCGTGGGGAATATCTCGGCCAGAAAACACGGCAAGGTGCCATCGTTCATCGCCAGAATCGCGCCAAAGGCTATCTGGATCATCAAGATGACAACCAGCGACGGGTTGCCGAGCATGCCGAACAGCGGGAAGGTCAGCAGCAAAAACAGCACAGAAGCCATCACCAGCATGGTCTTGCGGCCAAAGCGGTCGGACAGTTTACCCATCAGGAAGATCAGGCCGATGTAAGTCGCCAGAGACACGGTTGAGGCGATAAACGAATCACCCTCACTCATGCCCATTTCGGTCGACAGGTAGGTGGGCATGTAGCTGAGCAACAGGTAAAAGGCCACCGCATTCAAACAGGTCACGCCAATGCCGATGGTGACAGCCCGCCGATGCACGGTGAGCAGTTCACGAACCGGGGCATGGGTGGCGCACTCCTTGGCTTCCAGACGTTTTTCCATCTCCAGGAATTTAGGGGAGTCCTGCAAGCTCATGCGAATGTATCGCCCCACCAGGCCGAAGGGCGCAGCCAGCAGAAACGGCAGGCGCCAGCCCCAGTCGTGAAGGTTTTCGCTGGTCATCACGGCGTGCATGCAGGCCACAAACAGCGCGCCAAACAGCAACCCGGCCGCCGTGCTCGCGGGCACGATACTGGTGTAAAAACCGCGTTTACCATCAGGCGCGTATTCGGCCAGAAACGCCGAAGCACCGGCGTACTCACCCGAGGCCGAAAAGCCTTGCACCATTCGGATCAACAGCAAAAGGGCCGGGGCCCATAGGCCGATCAGGTTGTAACCCGGCAGGATACCGATGCAAAAGGTCGAGACGGTCATGATCAGGATCGACCAGGACAAGGCGCTGCGTCGCCCATATTTGTCGCCAAAATGGCCCCAGATCAATCCACCCATCGGGCGCACGATAAATGACAGGGCAAACACTGCAAAGGTGGCCATCAAGCCGGTGGCGGCGTCAGTCTGCGGGAAGAAGGTCAGTGCAATCACGGTGGCCAGATAACCGTAAGCCGCGTAATCGAACCACTCGACAAAGTTACCCATAAAGCTGGCGGTGGCTGCGCGGCGCAGGGCTTTGCGTTCACTCAGGCGTTCGGTCTGCTGTTCTATCGTCAGGGGCAAGGCCAGGCTGGGAATACTCATTGAGCACCTCCACAGGGCCGAGTGGAGTATGGAGAAAAGCCAAGCAACGTCAGGACATGGGACATGACAAATACCCTCATTGTGTTCTTTTTGGCAGGGGTAAAGGGTCAAAAACGCTGCGCTGTCTGGGGGCGCATGCGTGGGTCTTGGACGGCAGAAGGCGGCAGGCGCGATCAACGCGCCTGCACCTTGAGCTGATGTTACTGCTTGATGATGTTGTGCTGCGGACCATACGGGAAGTGAGTGATGTTTTCACTCCCCTGTTCATTGACGATCAGGATGTCGTGCTCGCGATACCCGCCCGCCCCTGGCCGTCCTTCGGGGATCATGATCATCGGCTCGATGGACACCACCATCCCCGGCTCCAGCACGGTGTCGATGTCTTCACGCAGCTCCAGCCCGGCTTCGCGGCCGTAGTAATGGCTCAAGGTGCCAAATGAATGGCCGTAGCCAAAGGTGCGGTATTGCAGCAGATCGTGTTCAAGGAAGATTTCGTTGAGTTGCAAGGCAATGTCTGAACAACGCATGCCGGGTTTGATCAGTTTGAGCCCGGCCTCATGCACCTTGACGTTGACTTCCCAAAGGCGCAGGTGCTCGTCGCTGCAGTGATCCAGAAACAGGGTGCGTTCCAGTGCTGTGTAGTACCCGGCAATCATCGGGAAACAGTTGAGGCTCAGGATGTCGCCCTTGTTGACCTTGCGGGTGGTCACCGGGTTGTGGGCACCGTCAGTATTGATGCCCGACTGGAACCAGGTCCAGGTGTCCATCAGTTCCGAGTCCGGGAAGGTGCGGGCAATCTCGCGCACCATGGCTTGTGTGGCATGCAGTGCCACTTCGTACTCAGGCACCTGATCGCGCAGGGCTTCGACGATGGCTGCGCCGCCGATGTCGGCAATGCGTGCACCATGGCGAATAATCGCGTGCTCTTCGGCGGATTTGATCATGCGCATGCGCATGCACGGCGCGCCGATGTCCACCAACTCTGCCTGCGGGTAGCGGCTGGCGAGCTTGTCGCGGTTGAGCAGGTTGATGTGGTCGTATTCGATCCCGATGCGCCCGGCCTTGGGCAACGCTTGCTGGATGGCAACAAAGAAGTTGTCGCGCTGCCAGTCGGTGTAAACGATGTTATCGGTGCCCATGGTGCGACGCCAAGGTTGGCCACCGTCAATATTGGCGGTGATGGTGACGGCGCTGTCCTGAGTGACCACCAGCGCGTAATTGCGACCAAATGAGCAGTACAGGAAATCGCTGTAATAGTTGAGGTTGTGGTACGAGGTGAACACGGCGGCATCAATATCGTTCTGCGCCATGTACGCACGCAGTTTGGCCTGGCGGTTGGCGTATTCCTGGGCCGAGAACGTCGGAGTGACTTTTTCGCCGTTCTTGATCTGTATGGTTTTCGGCATCTGCATGTCATTTACCCTGGTCGATGATCGAACTTCAAAAGCCGCTGTGTGGGCGGGCCGTTGAGGATCATTCGACCAGATGCAAGGATGCCGTTTTTGTGTAAATCCGACCTGTAGTTGATCAGAACCGCTGCATCAATGCGGCGCTTGTTCCTCTCTGACGTCCGGGATGGTCAATATGCGTTTCAACAGTTCTACCGTTTCAAGGCGGCTGGTCTTTTTGAATTCAACCGTCACGGTTTCGGTACCCATGTCAGGGCCTTGCTCGACAATCACCTGCTTGAGCCGGTTTGCTTCTTCACCGAGTAAATCCGTGAGGCTCTGACGGTTCAACACGCCAATCGGCGCAACCAGTTTGATGACATGCACTTTGATCCAGTCGCGGTAGCGATGCTCAATCGGCGCGATAGCAATCAATATGATCAGTATCAACACCGTCGCCGATACCCCCAGCCCGTACAAACCGCCCCCGATGGTCATGCCGATGGCGGCCACGGCCCACAGACTTGCCGCCGTAGTCAGGCCCTTGATCACCTCACCGCGCATCATGATCGAACCCGCGCCGAGAAAACCAATACCGGTGACAATCTGCGCAGCAATCCGTGACGGGTCAAGCCGTGTACCCGCCTGGGTCAATGCCTGTTCAAATCCAAAGGCCGAAACAATCATGAACAGGCACGCACCGGTCGCGACCAGCATGTGCGTACGCAAGCCAGCGGTCCAAAACAAGTGCTCACGTTGCAGACCAATCATGCTGCCCAGTACGGCCGCCAGCAGTAGACGCGCCAACATTTCCCACTCTGAAATCATTTTTATCCCTCGACGTAGACGGCCTGCACATGCAGGCGGTGCCGATAGCATAGTCAAGGTTGCGCAGAATGAAGCGCAGGCGCAGCAAGCTTGACTCACTGACTGCGCACTGCAGGTGGCGGGTCAGCTGTTCACTGTCCGCCAGCGCTTGAACAAGCTACCAAACCCGCTTCTGGCGGTTTGTAACAGCGCCCCGCGGATTTCTGTGAAAGCGGACACCACGCCTTTGGCGGCACCGACCCACGCCCTTGCCCTGCCACTTTGCGTTTCAACAGGCTGACCCGTTACCCACTGGGCAACCGCCTCGATGCCGACCCCTGCCCAATAGGTCCAGGTCTGATTAAACATCCGGCTCAGCCCCCCGTGAACCGTATCCATTGCCCCTGGCACCTGCAATGTACTGACGTGGCGGTCAAAACGCGCCGTCGCATGCCCCGCACGAATGGCGGTCCCTGCCGCCGCATCATAGGCCTCGATCAACGGCCCTACATTAGGGACAAGTGGCCCCGGCACATAGTGCCCAAACACCGCATTAGGCACAGTGGCCAAGCTATAGGCGCCTGCAGCCGCCAAGGTTCGCGGGATTCTGGCGGACACTGGGGTCTGCCCCCATGACACACTCTCGCCGAGCCCCCTCACAAGCTGCTGCACGACTTCCCGGGTAAAGGCCCGTACGTGCCCGGCCAGTCTGATTCGAGCCACCGGATCCCACACGTCTTCAGTGCCGGCACCTTCACTGGCACCGCGTACTTCAAAACCCCGGTTCGCCGCTGTGGCAGCAAAAAAGCCAATAAAAGGACTCCAACGCGTGACGTGGCCAAACAGACCGGTGCCCATGTGCATCACAGCCAGTGCATCCAAAGCCGCCACAGTACTGCGCAAAGCGGTGTTCAAGCCCGCGGAGGGTTGACGGCCTTCAAACAGGGCGATGTCTACACCTGCCCCTACGGCATTGCTGATAAAGGTAGCAAGGGCATCACGAATTGCAGCCGCACTCGACGCCTGCACCCTCGGCGTGACCCGATTGGAAACGTCTGTGACCACGCTGTGCAAAATCCCCAGCCGACCCGACCGAGTCACGCTGTCAGTGCTCTGCAATCCTTGGCCCTCAACCCTGCTGATCGGGTTTGCCCGAGTCATGGCATACAGGTTGAGACCGTCTATATCATCTGCCGGGTCAGCGCTGATCCAGCGGGCCAGCCAGGGTGCGTAATAACGGTAGCCAAAATAGTAAAGGCCGCTGGCATCGCGCTCTTTGCCCGAATAACGGACGAATTTGTAGCTGGCTTCGAGCGCGTTTTTGGCCGCCCACCAAGCCGTCCCCCCATAGGGGTAGTAGCTTTCTTGACTCAGTAACCGGGCTTTTTGATCCAGCTCCAGTGTGCTGCTGCCCAAATGGTCCGAGAGACTGAAGCGCACCTGCTCGTTGTCGAGGCCCTCTGGCCGACCTTGTTCCCATTGCAAAAGAGTCGCGCTGTTGAGATCACCCTCTACCTTAAGCAGGTTCAACGCTTCACCCGTCGCACTGTTGCGCCGAATTTCCAGACCCGGCAAGTAATACACCTCGCGAAGACGGGGCTTGCGTAGACCCTGGACACTCGTGATTTTCAGCGCGCGAGCCCCACTGCTGTCATACACATAGATTTCGTTGTCATCCGCGCCGTTTTCGCGCGTCACCTGAGTGACGCGTTGCAACTGGTTGCGCAGGTTCCAGGTCAGCGACTGACCGGGTTCCAGCATTTGCAGATTACCGTTTGGGTCGAACCCGCTGCCTAACCCGGGATGGGCGATCTGGCCCGCATTGCGCTCAAGACTGTGATTGCTCTGAGCTGATACGTTGATGTGTCGCGTATAGCCTGAGCCACGGCTCGGCATATGTTGCAAACGGATCAAGTTACCGCCTGCATCGTAGGCATAGGACTGGCGATATTGACGGGGGCGCTGGTCGTTAACCGCACCGAAGCTGACAAGGCCGGTCGGGCGCGCACCGCTGCCATTGGTGGCGTTTTCTCGCCCGCTGGCTTCAATCAACTGATACAGGGTGTCGTAGGTAAAGGTGCTCAGCGCTTGCACGCGTGTGTTATCTGACCACTGCACCGGTTGCGCCACATCATCAATGCTCAGCACATTACCGGCGTGGTCATAGCCATAAGAAAGGTCTTGCAAGGCCTCATCGGGTTTACCGCTACGATAGCTCTTGAGTCGCAGCAGGCGCTCATCCTTGGGGTCATAGGTCAGTGCAGTGAGCACCCCATTGCCAGCCCGCTCCGTTTTAATGTTGCCGCTTGCGTTGTAGGTTCGGTGCTGCAACACCGTGTGCTGCGTGCCGTTATTGAGCAACACCCTCCGTGATGTCAGCAAACCGTCCACGGCATAGCGCGAACGTTGCCGGTTGTGTTTGGCGTCTGTCTGTTCCAGCAACTGGCCCAACGCATCGTAGCGCCATTGACTGCGCCACACCGCGGGTTCAAGGGCCAGGTCACATTGATCAGGCGGCAAAGGCCAGTCAGGAGAGGCGGAGACTTCATGGACAAATCGACGCGATTCACTCGTCACACGCCCCTGCAAGTCAAAGTCCTCTGACCACAGAGTGCCTGCTGGATCATCGTGACGCAGCAATCGGGCGCAACGGTTGTGCCTTGCATGTTCGGGGCTGTTGTCGGCATAGCTCAGACGCTCGACGCACCGAGCCGTGTCGTCACCGGCGGCCTGTTCAAACAGCGCACTTACACGCAGGAGCGAATCGTACTGGTAAGTGTGCCGGGTACCGCGGGCATCCCAGCTGTGGCGCAACTCGGCACCTGCGCCGGAGAAGACGATGCGCACGCCCCTGTCCACACTGTCGGTATGCAGCAATCGGCCCGACAACGAGTAGCGGTTACGTTGATTGGCGGCGCTGGCCCGCAGAGCCGTGAGACGAGGGTCCCACTGCTCACTTAGCAAACCCGTGGCAGTGTAAACCTGACGGTGGATGCGGGCCTGTGGCTCATCGACAGCTGTGCGGCGGTGATAGGCCACCGCGCGAATGGTTAATCCGCGCGGGTCGTAAGCCGTGAGAGACGGGGTGTGGCGATGCAAGGATTGAGGCATAAGTCAGCTTTCCTGAGCTGCACAATGATTAAAAAGTGTAGTGATCAGGAAACCGACTTTTGACGCTTGTCGGGACACGTTTTGTATCCAGATAAGTTCAGTTACACCCTTTGAAGACGTTTCACAAGCCTGCAGATACTGCGGCCTGACAGCGCGTGGCCGGGTAACGTGCATTGATCGCCATCAGGCAACGTTCCGCCTCACGAACTATTTCTTCGATCAGTTGCTGGCAGCTTTTCAACTCTCCGATCGCCGACGCCACTTGACCACACGGCAAAATGCCCTCGTCGGGGACGCCGTCCACCATCGAGCGTTGCAGCAATACCGGCTGATTAGCCGCCATCACCGTTTGCGACAAGGCACCGGGGTCTTCTTTAACGGATTGGGCAAACACCCGGAGCATGTGCCCCAGACTCATGCCGGTTTGCTGCTTCCAGTGCCAGGCGCTGCCCAAGGCAATGCGCAGTCGGCCAAACGCCCCTGCTTTTTCGAGACGGTCAATAAAAGCGTTCTCAATCATGCGATGACGCATGCCATCGACCGCCAGGGTCACGCGGATTTTTTGCGGGTCCGCGACCTTCACATAACGCTCAAGCGTCGCCGCAGGCGTGGGCGATTCTTTCGTCATCAAAAACCGCGTGCCCATCGCCACACCCGCTGCGCCGGTGGCCAGTGCACCGGCCAGGCCGCGCCCTGTGGAATAGCCGCCTGCCGCAATCACCGGCACTTGCACGGCATCCAGTACCTGGGGCAATAAAATCGTACTCGGCACTCCGCCTGTGTGCCCACCGCCCTCGCCGCCCTGCACGGTAATCATGTCGGCGCCCAATTCAACCGCCTTGATCGCATGCTTGACCGCGCCCACCGTGGGAATACACAGCACCCCTGCCTTTTTAAAGCGCTCAATGGTCTGACGATCCGGGCCGCGGCCATAGCTTACGGCGCGCAAACGGTATTCGATGGCAAGGTCCACACATTGCGCCGCATTCTCTTGGAACATATGAAAATTGAGGCCGAAATTGCTGTTCCCCAAAGCCTCGATCACCCGCTGGATTTCGGTTTCCAATTGATGGGCACTGATCGTCGCCCCGGCCAAAAAGCCAAAGGCACCCGCCTTGCTGCTGGCGATCACCAAATTGGCATCCGACACCCAGCCCATCGCGGTTTGTACGATGGGGTAGCGGCAGCCCAGTGCATCGGTTAACGCGGTGTGCAAATAATCGCTCATCGACGTTCTCCCGCAGCAGTCTTGTTCGCTTCAATCATCGCCTTGGCGTCGTAGCCGCCAAGCTTATCGCCGGAAAGCAATTCGTTATGGCTATGGGCAAAATGATGCCAGGCAAATACGGCATCCATCGCGGTGCGTTTGCCCTGTAAATCTTCAACGTGGTTGATCGCCTGCTTGGTCAGGGCCAGGCCCATGCGCGGCTGTTTGGCAATGGCCGCCGCCAGCGCATAAGTACCGGCTTGCAGTTCATCACGACTGAACAGACGGTTAACCATGCCCATTTGATAAGCACGCTCGGCGCTCATGCGGTCGCCGGTAAACAGGAACTCCTTGGCGATTCTGGGGTTCAGCTCATACGGGTGAGCAAAATACTCCACCCCCGGAATGCCCATGCGCACCACCGGGTCCTGAAAAAAAGCATCGTCACTGGCCACGATCAAATCGCAGACCCAGGCCAGCATCAGTCCGCCTGCAATACAAGCGCCCTGCACCATGGCGATGGTCGGCTTGGGTATTTCGCGCCAGCGTCGGCACATCCCCAAGTACACTTCCTGCTCACGGGCATAGAGGTATTCACCCCCGGGTTTGTTGGTGTGATCCCACCACAAACTGGCCCGGTCAAACGGTTTATTGATGTCGCGCCCCGGTGTACCGATGTCATGCCCGGCCGAAAAATGTTTGCCATTGCCGCGTAACACTATGACTTTGACCTCGTCGTCATTGACAGCGCGGCGAAAGGCATCGTCCAGCGCATAGGTCATCTGCGAGTTCTGAGCGTTATTGACCGTGGGCCGATTCAGGGTCAGCGTGGCAATGCCGTCTGCCACTGCGTACAGCACCGGCTCTTCGGTTTCATACACAGCGCCGTCAACGCGCTGCACAAATTCGCTGTCGCTACTCATAAGAGGAGTTCCTTGGCTTCAGGCCTGACGAATGCCGGGCGGATTGCCCTTAAGCGCGGCGGCGCGGTAATCATGGGGATCGAGCCGACGGATCAGCGCCAACTGCTCTGGGGTCGGTGCCACGGTTTGCTTGAGGTCTGGCGCTTTGAGCAAGGGGAAGCCGGTTTTCTCTTGCACTTCTTCAAAGCTCACACCGGGGTGCAGCGAACGGACTTGCACCGCCCGATCCGGGCCACCGAAGTCCATCACACACAGGTCGGTGACGATCAGGCGAATGTCCATCAAGTCGCTGCGCATGCCGTCACCCCAGCGTTCTGCCTTGAAGCCCACGCCTGAAACCATGTCCACTTCACCGGCAACAAACGCCCGGGTGTTGTGGCTGGGTATAAAGAACGAGTTAATGTGGTTGATGCTGTTGCCCGGCAAGCCGCGCACCCCGAGCATCGCGACTTTGGGCTTTTGATAATCGCCGATGCATGACAGGTTGGTCTGCCCCCAGCGGTCAACCTGAGTCGGGCCGATCATCGCGTGGCGTCGTCCACCCCATACGCATTCAAACACCCGCTCGAATGACAGGTAACCCGAATAGCGTGGCTGATAATCCCCACGCGGCCCCAACGGAATGGGTTCTTCAACCAAAAAGGCTTCGCTGTCCGTCATCAACAGTTCAGGGCTATGGCTCAATTTGGCCAGACTCGCACCCAGACGCGGGATCACACCCAGCCCCGAGGCAATCACTTCACCGTTATCGCGCCAGGCTTCACAGGCGGCCACGATCAGCAGTTCGGCCAAGGTAAATTCACAGGTTGCAGTCATCGTCATACTCCTCAAAACACCGGTAGCGGCAGCGCGCTCAGCCGGTCGGCACCGCCATTGCTGGCCTGATAGGCACTTTCGCCCGGCGTAACAAACTCGGCGACATACCCTTCCCAACCGCCCTCTTCAGCGGCACTGGCGCTGTAGCGCTTGAGGTGGCTCATGTCCCAGCCGTAATCAGACGGGCATGAGGTCGGATGGGCGCCAAACGGTGCATGCACCACCCCGCTGACCAGATAACGCTCGAAGGTATTGAAACGGGCCTGGGTGGCGTCAAGACTCAAGCGTTCTTCAATACGCTCGCACGACACGAAACACTGTTTGGCGGCACGCGCGTACAGATGATCGAAGTACGGGTCGGGGCCGGTCACCAAGGTGTTGCCCAGCCGGTCGGCGACGTTGACGTGCAAGAAGGCGATGTCCAGGTTTAATGCCGGCATGGCCAACAGCACCTCGCCGTCCTCATAGGGCGATTGCACCTGCTTGATGTCAGGATTGAGTCGCTCCACATCCGTGGCCAAACCACAGCGTGTGGGTAAAAACGGCAAGCGCATACCCGCCGCGCGCAGGCCCCATTGCAGCATGCCTTCGTCCAGTTCCATCAGCTCCAGCTCACCCGCCTCGCGGGCCTTGCGAAAATACGCTTCCAGCGGAATGGCATCGAGCGTGGCAAAACCAAACACCAGTTTCTTGACCTTGCCGGCGGCGCAGAGCATGCCGACTTCGGGGCCGCCATAGGCCACCACGGTGAGGTCCTTGACGTCCGAACGCAGGATTTCGCGGACGATCGCCATCGGCTTGCGCCGTGGCCCCCAGCCGCCAAAACCGATGGTCATGCCGTCACGCAATTGGCCGACCGCATCGGCCGCTGTCATTTGCTTGTTCATGGGTATTCCTTACTTTTGCTGGCCGACGGAGAAATCGTGGCCCCACAGGCTGACGCGGGTGAACTCAAAGGCGCTGTGCTCTTGCCAATCGACCAACAGACCGCCATAGCCATATTCCAGATCAAAGCCCGAAGGGGTTTTCATATAGAACGAGGTCATGCGGTCGTTTAGGTGCTGGCCCAGCGTGGCCGACTGCGGCACGTTGTGCGCAATGCTGCGGTCATAAGCGCGACCGACTTCGGTCATCGACTCGACCTCGACCATCACATGCACGCAACCGGACGGCACGGGGTATTCGGCCAACGCCAGGCTGTGGTGACGGCTGTTTTTGCAATGCAGAAAATGGATGCGGATCGGCGGGGCTGAGGGGTCGGGGCGGAAATTGAAAATGTCCGACAACTCAAAGCCGAGCACCTCCTTGGCAAAGGCCAGGGTGGCATCGAAGTTGGGGGCTGGTAACACGGTATGGCCCAGGCCCATGTCGCCGGTGATAAAGCCCGGCACGCCTTGCGGCGAGACAAAGGGCTGGCAATCGGAGCGATGGCCCCAGCTCAATTCATGGTGGTTGCCCGACGGATCGGTGACGTGCAACAAGGCCTGAACGCCGCGCTGATCGCACTGTTCGGCAGAGCCGAGACGCCAGGTGACATCGGCCTGGTCGAGGGTTTCTATCGCCGCATTGAAGGCCCGCTCGCTGGCCAGCTCCCAGCCGGAAGCGAGGTAGCGGGACTCACCGCCGGGCACTACCAGCATGCGAAAGGGGCGCTCGTCCATTTTGACGTACATGCCGCCTGCGGGGGCTTCGCTGACCATCATCCCGAGTACGTCTTGGGCATAGCGCTGCCACTGCACCGGGTCGGTGGATTCTGCAACGAAGTAGCTCAAACCACGAATGTCGATCATGCGCCTGCTCCTCAATGCCTGTATTTATTGGCTTGGAGCAGTATGGGAAGGTATCGGGAAGGGCTCATCGTCCGTTGAGACTAACGCACGTGAGCAGCGTGCGGGTCATGCAGAAAGCAGTAGTTCCACCGTGATTGGTCTGCACCCCAGTCAAGGAACGTAAGACTGGCTGGCTTGTAGCTTGTAGCTTGTAGCTTGTAGCTTGTAGCTTGTAGCTTCTAAAACAATGCCCCTGCCGCCACCGAAACAGTGGGAACGACGCTGGGGCCCATCACAGGAGGCTGAACGCAGGTGCTGTTATGGGGGTGGCGAGGCAGGACGCCGAGCCAGCCGCGATCGGGCCAAGGATGGCCCGTCGCGGCGTGCCCCCATAACAGTGCCTTCGTTCTGGCACCGGGCGAGCCTAGGCGAGCTCGGCCGTATGGTAGGGCAAGGACTTTTTGCTTACTTTTGTGGTGGTCCGACACTCGGCTGTTTGACAAAAGTGAGCCGCCGTAAGGGCGGAACCTATACTTAATCTAGACGCGAATATGGATATGTACTCGTAGCT
This sequence comes from Pseudomonas sp. 2024-210, assembly GCF_045062345.1. NCBI lineage: Bacteria > Pseudomonadati > Pseudomonadota > Gammaproteobacteria > Pseudomonadales > Pseudomonadaceae > Pseudomonas > Pseudomonas sp. 2024-210. The sequence continues at coordinate 23,253 of NZ_JBJGEJ010000025.1, forward strand.
TTTAATTGGCCAGCGTACATATCCATTAGGTGTATTAAGACGTTCTACGGGTTTCGCCCTTACGGCGAGGTACTTTTGTCAAACAGCCACAAAAGTACCCAAAAAGGCCTTGCCCCCGCGTACGGCCCTCGCTTCGCTCAGGTGTCCCTCTCTCCGGTCCCGCTCCGTGGGCACGCTGCGACGGGCCATCCATGGCCCGATCGCAGCTCTCCCGGCATCCATGCCGGTCGACCCACTCCGCGAAACCTCCACTCGGCCTCCCGAAGGGGCGGCAGATCAAAAGCCAAATCAAAAGCCAGATCAAAAGCTCACTTACGCTCTTGTAGCCGCTGTCGAGGAACGAAGGCTGCGATCGGTGGCGCTGACCTCATAAATCCATCGCCATTCACTCATTAATCCAACCTTCGATGGATTGAAGGGTTCAGGACGGCAACGCCGTCGATCGCAATTTACGTACCTTGTCAGCCACTGCGAGTGTTGGCATTGCCGGTGCCCCGGTATTACATATACAAAATCACCAGTTCGTTGATGACTGACGGACGCTCGCTGCCCAACACATGGGTGTTGAGTTCAAGGGTCAATTGCGTTCCGCTTTTAACCTGCTCGACACGCTTGACCCGCGCTCGTGAGTGGATGGTCGCACCCGCTGGCACCGGCGACGGAAAGCGCAAACGGTCAGAACCGTAGTTGACCATGTTGCTGAACCCAGTAATTTCATAGCCCAGATTCAACTGCATGCGCGATTGCAGAATCTGCACCAGCGCACCGTGGGCGATGGTGCCGCCAAACGGGCTTTGCTTGCGTGCCCGTTCAGGGTCGGTGTGTATCCAGTAATCATCCCCTGACAACTGCGCAAACGCATCGATCAACGCCTGATCGACCACCACTTGATTGCTCCACCCGCTGAATGTGTCGCTGACCAACGCCTGCAAAGCCGCGGTGTCACTGAGGGCGATCTGGCGTACGGCACTCTTTTCACTCACAACAGGCTCAGGCTCACTGCGCATGCCCTGCAAGGCAATCGGGTCTTTGTCCAGCCCGGTAAAACGCAACAGGCGTGTGCCTTTGGCATCCACCTCGGCAAATACCGGCTGCAAGGGCATGCCGATCTTGACTTCGCTCTCGTCCAGTCCCACCAGGTTGCTGTTGATCCGTACACCTTGCTCCAGCTCAATCACCGCCAGTATTTGCGGCATTTCGTCGGCAAAGTCTGGCAGTGTCGCAATGCGCGTCACGGTGTAGCTGTACAGCGTGGCAGCGCCGTTCACTTCACGCCAGGTCAGTGCATGGGCCAGACAAGACGGGCAATGCCGACGTGGGTAGAACACCCAGTGGTTGCAGTGATCGCATTGTTGAATCAGTAAGCGCTCGGCCTTCAAGCCTTCCCAGAACGGTGCTGAAATCTCGGTCGGGATTGGCATAGGTTTGTTGTTTGACATTGAATTTATGCTCCCTGAAGGATCAAAGCGCCCTGCTCACTCATCACCCCACCGGTGCCTGAGACGTATACCGTGTCGCAACGCGAAAGCTGACGCTCACCCGCCTCACCGGCAATCTGCGTAACAGCCTCGATGACTTGTGACATGCCCCCCGCCGAACCCGCCTGGCCGAAGCTGAGCTGGCCACCGTGGGTGTTCATGGGAAAATCACCGCGCCAGGTCAGGTCGTGCTCGCGGACAAAACTCATGCCTTCGCCTTTGGCACAGAAACCCGCGTCTTCCAGCGTCAGCAAAGCCGTAATGGTGTAGCAATCGTAGATTTGCGCGGCATCGACGTCTTTAGGCTTGAGCCCGGCCATGTCAAACGCCCGACGCGAAGCCGGCCCTATCGGGGTTTGCACCATGTCTTCGGCGTAAGACGGTGACTTAAACGCCAGATGCTCGCCAAAGCCAGTGATATACGTAGGACGTTTACGCGCCCGCGCCGCCACTTCTTTGGAAGCGATGATCAACGCCGCGCCTCCGGCCACCGGCATGACGATTTCGAGCACATGCAGCGGATCGGCCACTTTTTTACTGGCCAGTACCTGTTCGATGGTCAACGGCTGACCGTAAAACATGGCTTGCGGGTTGTATTGCGCGTTGGTGCGTTGATCGACGGCAATTTTGGCCAGTGCACGCGGGTCGTAGCCATATTGAGCGGCATAACGCTGGGCAATCATGGCGTAACCCGTGTTCTGGCCCATGTGGCCGTATGGCAAGTCGAACTCGGCTTCAGGGGCACCGAAGGCTGTGCTGTGCCCACCAAACCGCATGGCGCGGGCCATCCAGCTCGGGTCTTCATCTGGCCCCATCGGCGCCATACGCGCGGGCAATACACAGAGAACGGCCTGACACAGACCCAGTTCGATGGCTGCAGCAGCACGCCAGACCATCCCCACCGAAGTGCAGCCACCAAGGTCGACGACTTCGGCAAAGTTAAGGCGCAAGCCCAGGTACTCAGCGGCCATGGCGGGCACGAATACCGAGGCCTCATGAAAATGCGGGCCGTTGATGACCAGACCGTCAAGGTCCGAGGCGTTCAACCCGGCATCGCGCAAGGCCTGTGCAGCCAGGTCGGCGACTTGTTCGAGATGGAACATGCGCGGGGCCGTGGCGTATTTTTCCGGTTTGTATTGAGCGCTGCCCACAATGGCCGCGTGACCTTTAAGACCCATAGGTTTCTCTCTCTTCTTGTCTATTCATAACGCCGTAGCCGCTGCCGTAGGCTGCGAATTGGGTCAAAGCGGGTCGCTTCGCAACCCATCGCAGCCTTCGGCAGCGGCTACAAGCGTTAGTTGTCAGAACGTGTATTTCATCGAGAACGTGGCGTAGTCACGGTCTGCCAGAGGGCGGTTAATCGGATCAGGCGAACCCAAATAGGCGATGTACTTGAGCGACATTTCCAGGTTGCTCAGGTATTTGAACGTGGTGCCTGCACTGAGTCGCCGATCACCGGCCACCCCGGCAATCGTGCCGGACATCGGTGCCGCGCCGCTGAAGACGTTGGAGAAGGTGAACGGCACTTCAAGGTCCCAGCCCTGGAAGACCCCCGGATAACTAAAGGAGGCACCCACGGTGTAGGCACTGGAAGATCGGGATTTCCACGCCGACGAGGTTTTGTAGGTGTAGTCATTGGACGGCTGGATCGCGCCAGCATACGGCGCAGCAATAGGCAGTCCCTGAAGGTTTGGGGCGCCCGATACGTCATCCACATCGTCTACGCGCACGGTGACGATTTCGCCGGTCAAGGTGGTCTGGCTGGCCCATGGCCGGTCACCCAGAATGCGCATACCCGAGATTTGGAACTGCTGGCCCTTGCCGCGGGTAGGCACCGGCCCCAGGCCGGTATTGACCATCACCGGTGCGCCATCACGGTATGACCATTCCGCACCCAACTGGTATTCGCCAATCTTGGTGGTGGCGCTGATCCCGGTCAGCTTGATGTCTTCGAAGTACTTCACCTTGTAGCCGTTGGTGGTGTACGCGTACTGGCCATTGCCCAAGGCCAGCGGCTGATAACCGACCAGCGCGGTGGCCGGGTTTTTGTCGTGGTAGACCACATGGAACAGCGACAGCTCAATGTCGGTGATCGGACGGAAGCGGATTTGTGCGCCCCACTGGCCGCTGTCTCGAGGTTCGTCGGTGCCGGCGTAGTTGATGCGTGAACCATTGGCCCCGAGGATAAACTCGCGGCCCGGGCCAATCACATCAGAGGTCGACAGGTAGCTGCCCACTGGCGGCAGTTCAGTGCCCTTCCACTCATACTGCACATAACCGCCCAACGTGAACTGCGGGTTGATGCGGTAAGACGCCGAGACCTGGCCCACCGGAAGCAACACTTCCTTGACCTCAACCCCCGGCTGCGCCGCTTTCACCGCATCGGACGGGTTCTGTACGCCGTTTACGCCCGGGTAATACAGGCTCTCGCCCCATGATTCGATGTGTCGACCGGCCTTGACGTCGAGCATCGTGTCGTTGTCAAAGCGCCAGCCGCCAAACACATAGGCATCGAGCAAGCGTGTGCGCCCGCCACTGTAGTAGCGGGTTTGGCTGGTAAATTCGTCGTTATCGCCGGTTTTGTTGACCGTGCTGGGCGAATCGTTGTCGTTTTTGCGGTGGTAGACATCGTCGTAGAAGGTACTGGCGCGCACCACGGCGCCGTAGTTGTCTTTACGCAAAATCATCTCGCCCAGTGCGCCCACCCGGTTGGTGGTCAGGCTGTGCTGATCGAAGTTGCGGTTCGGGTCATCGGCGTTAATGCCCATCAGGCGATTGCTCGGATCACCCAGGCGCATGCCGATGCCATAGCTGGTGGTGACAGACCAATCGATGGTTGCCCCGTTGTCGAATTCAATCGTCTCTCCCGCCCACGTCGGACTGGATACCAGCGCCACGGCGACTGCCAGGCCGGTGAACTGGAAGCTTTTATTGTTGTTTTTATAGATCACACTGGCTCTCCTGATTAGCGACCCGGTGGCCGCCTCGATGGGTTCAAGCGTCATTGCATTGCACGGCGCATAGCCCCGGCTCAAAACAACTGAAGCGGGTCGAACTTCACGACTCCTGTCGTGCACCGTCGATAACGGTGCAACCCTCCTTGTTCCTCACGGACGAGCGCCCCCTCGGCCATCAGGTAATTGGCGTGGGCCAGGGTTTCGCCCACGGCCATCAACTCGTCGAAACGACCTGACAGCTTTTTAAACAGCACCGTCATCATCTCCAGCCCCGTCAATGGCTGCTCACAGGCGTCCAGTAACTGCTGCAAGTGATTGAGATGGTGGTCGCGCAGTTGATCCAGACGCAGGTGCAGGTTGAAAAAAGGCCGCTCGTGCGCAGGCAGCACCAGCACGCTGTCGGGGATTACCCGCAGCCGTTCGATAGAGTCCAGCCAGTCACGCAGCGGATTGGCTTCTGGCTCCGGCACATACACAGAAATGGTTGAAGTGATACGCGGCAACACCTGATCGCCCGAGATCAGCAAGCCGTCATCGGCGGCATACAGGCAGGCGTGTTCGGGTGAATGACCGTTGCCCATCACCACCTGCCAGCGTCGACCGCCAATGGTGAACTCACTGCCATGGCTGATGCGGGTAAAACTGGCGGTCAATTGCGGCCTGAAGTGCTCGCCCTGAATCAGCGGCAGCAATGAGGCGGCGCGCTCAGCGGTGAAACCGGCCTTTTGGTAGAAGTCGAGAAACGCCCACTCTGGCTCGGCAGCTTTAGGCGGGCCGTGGTGCAAGGCATCGAATTCGCCTAGAGTCATCAGCACCGGGCACCGGAAGCGCTCGGCCAGCCAGCCGACCACACCGGTGTGGTCACTGTGAAAGTGTGTGCAAATGACGGCCTTGAGTGGCAGACCCCCCAGCACGTCGACAAATACCTGCTCCCAGACAGCGCGGCACTGATCGCTGTTGAGTCCGGTATCGACCGCGACCCAACCGTCTCCGTGGCGCAGTAAATACAGATTGATATGGTCAAGGCCAAACGGCAACGGCATGCGCAGCCACAGCACGCCCTCTGCTACGGTCTGCACCTGGCCATTGGCAGGCGGTTGTGGCCACGGATAGCGCAGACCGTCCCGCCATTCATGGCCGTGCTCGTCGAGGTTACTCATGGCCACTGCCTGCGAAGGGCGCCAAACCGGCGCGCGCCAACACGTGCAGCGAGTACGGCTGATAAGTGCGCGTACTTTCATCGCGCACGAACAAAGGGTCGGCAAACAAGTCAGGCGCGTAGCCCTGACGCTGCAAATCGACCTTGCGCAGTTTGAAGGTGCTGGTCAGGTCTGCCGCCGCTGAAACCCGCACAAACATCGGCGCGGCGTAGCGCGGCAAGCGGGCTTCGGTCAGCTCATAAAACGCCTGCGGGTCAAACACCTGTCCGGGCTGCATGAGGATCGCGGCCATGCCCGCCCGGCCTTCGTGATCCGGGACTTGCACACCATACACGTTGATCAGTTCAAGGCCCGGCAAATCACTCAGCGTGTCTGCTACTTCAAGGGTCGAAACGTTTTCGCTTTTCCAGCGATAGGTGTCACCGATACGGTCGACAAAGTAGAAATAGCCGTCATCGTCGTAACGCAGCAGATCGCCCGAACTCCAGTACGCATCGCCCTCTTGGAACACGTTGCGGCGGATCTTGCTTTCGCTGGCGGCCTCGCTGGTATACCCCTCGAAGCGCCCGCCACCCATGAGCGGATGATTGACGATAAAACCCATCGCCTCACCCACTTCGCCCGGTTTGCAGAGCTGGTAAAAGCCCTGTTCATCCCGTGGGTGGCTGTCGCTTTCAACGTCATAGCGCACCAGGCGCAGGTTGGTACGGTTCCAGTCCGGCACACGGCCACACGAACCGACGTAGTTGTCGACATTGATCAAGTTAGCGTTGGCCTCGGTCGCCCCCCAGCCTTCAAACACCTGAATCGGGCCGAAGCGCTCAAGCCAGCGTTGCCAGGAATCCGGGGTAAGTCCGGCGCCGAGCATCACGCGCAAGCTGTGCTCGTGCTCACCGTCCTGAGCGGGCTGGTTCAGCAGGTAACGGCAAATTTCGCCAATGTACTGAAACACCGTGATCTGATGGCGGCGCACGTCCTGCCAGAATTCACGCACGCTGAATTTGCGCCGTACCACGATGCTTGCGCCACAACGCAAAGCCGTGGACGTGACCGATGTCGCCGCCGCGCCGTGGTAAAGCGGCAAGCAGCAATAAAACACGTCATCAGGGGTGACGCCCATGGTGACTTCCATCACGTCGCCTGACGATAACCAGCGCATATGACTGTAGCGCGCCGCTTTGGGCAGGCCGGTGGTGCCGGACGTGAAGATCAGCAAGGTGGTGCTTTCAGCCGTAATGCCGGCACGTACAGTTTTGGGGAATGGGGTCGCAGGCGCACTGGCCATCTGCGCAGCCAGACCGACGTCTACCCGGGACGGCATCAGGCTTTCATAGGGGTTTTGGGCATCTTCAATCAGCCACAGCGGCACGTCCGGCAAGCCTTCGCTGCCCAGTACATTGCTCAGGCACTCCTCGCCCACCAGCAATGCCTTGGCCGCCGTGGTGAGCAAGGCATGGGCCAACGGTTTTCCGCTGACTTGGGTATTGATGAATGCCACTACCGCGCCCAGTTTGACCAGCCCAAACCAGCTGAAGAAAAACTGCGGGCGGTTTTCCATGGCAATCGCGCACACATCACCGGGGCGCAAGCCTCTGGCATAAAACACATGCGCCATGCGATGGGCTTGTGCATCGACCTGGGCGTAGGTGTACGCCTGATCGCCGTAAATCAGGAAGGTGCGTTCAGCAAACTGCTGCGCCTGATCTTCCAGACGATCCGCCAGGGTGTAGAGGTCAGCCGGTTTAATCTGGGCGCTGGCGGCCGAGCGCAGATCGAGCAACGCTTGCGTCTGTTCGCGCGGCACGGGTTGTTGTTTGAACTGGGTCAATGAGGCGATACGGGACATGTCATTCATGACGCCACCGCTTCGGCCAGTGGGTAATCGCTGTAGCCTTCGGGGCCCGGCGAGTACAGGGTCTTGCGATCAAATCGTGCCAGCGGCAAGCCGTGACGCAAGCGTTCGACCAGATCCGGGTTGGCAATAAAGTGCCGGGCAAAGGACACCGCCTCGCCCTGCCCGGCCTGCAGAGCCGCTTGTGCAGTAGCACCGTCAAAACCATCATTTAAAATCAACCCGGCGCTGCAATGGCGCTGGGCTAACGCGAAGGCATCCAGTTCGCTCAACGGCGAGCGCATGATATGCACGTACGCCAGATTCAGCGGTTCGGCCGCCCTGCACAGGGCCTCGGCCGTGGCCAGCGGGTCGCTGTCTTCGATGTCATTGAAAGGGTTACCCGGACACAGGCGCAGGCCCACGCGGCCTGAACCAATGGCCGAGGCCATAGCCGTCAACACCTCAGCCGGGAAGCGCACGCGGTTGTCTACGCTGCCACCGTAGCGGTCGTTGCGCAGGTTGCTGCCAGAGGCCATGAATTGCATCGGCAAATAACCGCTGGTGCAGTGCAGCTCAACCCCGTCAAAACCTGCCGCGCGGGCGTTCAAAGCAGCCTGACGATATTCGCCGATCACCGCTTCAATATCCTCAATCGACAACGCTTGTGGCTCGTCGGTGTCGACCATCCCGGCGCGGTCGGTAAACAGCTGCGTGCGTGCCCGTATGGCCGAAGGGGCCACCGTGGCCGCGCCAGCGGGCTTGTTCAGAGCGCTCGCGGCCCGGCCCACGTGCATCAATTGCAACACGATCAACCCGCCTTCGGCGTGTACGGCATCGGTTACGGCCTTCCAGGCAGCGATCTGTTCGGCGCTGTAAATGGCCGGTGTGCGGCAATAGCCCAGACCGCTGGCCGACGGCGCAGTGCCCTCGGCCACGATCAGCCCGGCCGAGGCCCGCTGGCGGTAGTACTCGATCATTTCAGCCGTCGGTACACCCCGATTGTCGGCGCGGCTACGGGTCATGGGCGCCATGACAATCCGGTTGGCCAGTTCAAGTTCACCCAACCGCACAGGTTCAAACAAAATGCTCATAGTGGCTCCTTAGCGCACGCGGATCTTCGGCGCGCCAGCCCCACGGCGCAGGGTGGCAAGAAAGTGTTCGACCGGTGCTGCCGTCGCCACCTGTGGCAACTGATCCTTGTCCGGGCGGTTGGCCCAGAACTCGTGCCAGGACGGGAACAGATCGTGGAAGGTGCCTGCGTAGGGTTCGCGCCCCGGCCAGCGCATTTTCTGTGTACCAATCGGCGGTTTGTTGAGATCGCTGGCGTACCAGTAGCACGGCAGGCGACGACGGAAATACCAGCGCCCCTGCATGCGCTCATAGTCATCCCAATAGAGCATTTGCATGGTTACCCACTCGGGCCCGGTCTCGTGCTCGTTCTTGGAATACACCACGCCCACGGCATGATCCGGGTCGGTGAACTCGATGAGGTGCTGGCCCAAGTGATGGGAGGTGCCGTGAAACTGGTCACGCAACGTGCTGTCGACCCAGGCTTTAAGGTGCGCCCGCCCGGTTTTTTCACGCCCGACCCGAATGTCTTCGGCAAACAGATTGACGTGGGCATCGAGGTCACGCATGTCCAGCGACAATGAATATTTGCCGGCCAGCTGGCGAATTTCTTCAATCGACTCCAGCCGGTCAAGACGGGCGAGCAAGGCGTTCTGTTCCATGTGCGGTGTCCTTAAAGCGGTCTTTAAATGCCCGAACTGATTACTCAAGTACGGTGTACAACTCGCTGCTGCGCCCGCCGTCGACCGGCAGACTGGCCCCGGTGATGTACGAGGCTTCATCGCTGGCCAAAAACAGAATGGCGTTAGCCACTTCCACCGGTTGGCCGACACGTTTGAGCGGGATCAGTTTTTCGGTATTCAGACGGGTTTTGTCATCGGTCAACATGCCCGCGGTGGCCGGGGTCTCGACCACGCCGGGAATCACCACATTGCAGCGAATGTTGTGGCTCGCGCCTTCACTGGCGGCAGCGCGACTGAAGTTAATGACGGCCGCCTTGGCGGCTGAGTAACCGGCCATCCACGGCGTGCCAAACAGGCCGCAGATCGACGCGATATTGATGATCGAGCCACTGCCCTGCGCGCGCATCAGCGTCATGGCCGTGCGTGTGCCCCAGAACGTGCCATCCACGGTGGTGGCGAAGTTGGAATGCCAGTCAGCGGTTGAGGTGCTGTCAATGGCGCCCCAGCTGTAGGCCATGGCGTTATTGACCAAGATATCCAGACGACCATTGCGCTCTGCCGCTGCCGTGATGGCCGCGACATAGGCGGCTTCATGACTGACATCGGCCACGGCGCATTCAGCGCGGCCACCGGCATCACGAATCTGTGCCGCCACGGCCTCAAGAGGCTCAATGCGCCGACCGCAGAGCACGACCAGCGCGCCCTCCTCGGCAAAGCGCAAGGCTGTGGCCGCGCCGATGCCTGAGCCGGCTCCGGTGATAAATGCTACTTTGCTGTTTAAACGAGTTCCCATGACGCTCTCCCCACCCATCTGCTGCGCTTAGATAAAGGCCATGCCGCCGTTGACCGCGAGGTTTTGCCCGGTGATAAAACTGGCGTCTTCACTGGCCAAAAAGGCCGCAACGCGAGCGATTTCATCGGTTTCACCCATGCGGCCCAGGGGAATGGCCTTGAGCATGCTTTGCATCCAGTCTTCGGGGATGTCGGCCATCATTGGCGTGTTGGTCGGGCCAGGAACAATGGTGTTCACGCGAATGCCATTGCTGGCCAGTTCACGGGCCATGCTGCGGGTAAGCCCCATGACCCCGGCCTTGGCGGCGCAGTAATGGCTTGGGCCTTCGCCGGTGACGGCGGCAGTGCTGGAGATATTGATAATGACGCCGGGTGTGGCGGCCTTGAGCATCAGCTTGACCGCTTCGCGGCTGCAGAAAAAAGTGCCGGTGAGGTTGACGCCAATGACGCGTTGCCAGTGTTCGTCGGGGGTCTCGGCGAAGGCATCGATGGAGCCGATACCGGCATTGTTGACGACCACATCAAGGCGACCGAAGCGCTCATGTGTGGCGGCCATCGCGGTTGCGACCGAGTCGCTGTCGGCCACGTTGCAGCTTACGGCCAGCGCCTTGTCGCCCAGCCCTTCGATAGTTTGGCGAGCCGCTTCAAGATTGATATCTGCCGCCACCACCCGTGCGCCCTGCTCGGCAAAATGCCGCACAATCGCCCGACCCATGCCTTGACCTGCCCCTGTCACGAACGCCACTTTATTCAGCAATTTCATAGAAATCTCCCGCCAGCCAGAGTGCGCCCCGCTCTTAAAATGAGCGGTGTATGGGAGCAATCATTGACTGGGGGGAAAAGCTGAACATCGTCCGATAAGACTAAGCACAGGATTGCCAGGGCATCAGCGAGCGGTTGCTGTTGAAAAGTCAGACTAAAATTCGCTGACGCTCGTGTTCGCGCAGAGACTGAAGAAGAACGAAGGCTGTGAGGGTCAGCAGCGCCGTCGCAAAACCCTTCATTTCGGTTTAAACCCCGGTCATCAATCCGTGCACAGCAGGCCGTGAAATATTAGCCTGACAGCGAACCACCTGCGCCACGCGGGAATACTCATTGGCCTGCTCGCCCTTGAGGCTGAACACACGCCCGGTAAAGTCATGGGCCCAGCGCTTTTCTTCCTGACTGTCGTGGCGCCCAAGCTGGCCCATCACCTGCGATTGACGCGCGTCAAGCTGCTCCAGCACGTCCTTGATTTTTGACAACCCCTTGTCAAGGGTTTCAAGCAGCTCGCGCATGGGCCGACGCTCAGCGGTGACAGGCACCACCAAAGGCGTGCCCAGAAGGTTGTCCTCCTGGGTTTCAACCCGGGTAAATCCGGACTTGGCGAAGAGTTTGTCTTCGCCCTGGATGGACAGCTGGCCTTTGAGTCGCTGCCACTGACTGTCCGCCGCCGAAAACCGCAGGGCCTGCTGATCATTGACTTCAACATGCAAACCCGCCTGAGCCAGGCTGGCGTTGAAACGTTGCAGCAACTGGCGCTCACTCATGCCGTCATCCAGTACCACGGCAATCGGCCCGGGTAAGTGCCTGCCTGCATTGAACAACAACGCCTCACTGCCAGAGGCCAGTACGCTGTGCAGTGATTCAAGCCCCTTGATGCTGAAACGGCTGCGCAACGGCGCTTGCAGGCTGAGGTTCAGCTCGGCATCCAGACTGGCCGACGATAAGCGGCTGCGCTGATCGAGCAAGTCATTGAGGCGAGCGACGGAACGGCCAATCACCTCAATATCAGGGGCCACCTGTTTAGACGAGGTGGCCAAACTGCGCCCCACGTCGCGCTTCAACCCGGTCATGTGTTCGGCCACTTCGCTCAGGTAAAGCTGAGCGGATTGCAGGGCCGAGGACTGGCGGTTCAATTGCAGGCTCAGATCAGCCAGTTTGCCCGGCTGACGGGGCGCAGCGACTTGAGCGATCGCCTGCGTAGTACGCTCGCGTCGTGGCGCTGCGGTGTCCCGCAATTGGGCCTGCGCTCGCATGCCCAGGTCATACGCCGCAAGGGTCGAACGCTCGTTGACAACTTTCATGACTGACCTTCCCGCTTACATCAGGTCAAACAAAGAAATGGTTGCCATGCGGCTATACACTTTCTGGCTGGCCTGCATTGACAGCTCATACGCCTGCACCGCCAGGAAGGCGCCGCCCATGTCGAGCTGGGACAGGTCGCCCTGCACTTTCTGATTGGCCAGGGACACGTCGGCATTGCTTTCGGCAAGCAGGGTCAGTGTGTTTTGGCGACCGCCCATGTCGGTTATCGCACCCATCATGTGGCCGTGGGTCACATCGAGTTGCTCGAGGGTGTCCTTGAGTTGCTGGCGAGTGGCCGGGTCGTTGGGGGCGTTTTTCAGGCTTTCGACCAGGCTATGCAAGTCATTGAGGAAGTCCGCATCAGGCCCGAGCATCTGCTGGGCGGTGACGTTATCACCAATCAGCACGCCATTGCCGACCACTGCTTCACGTTCTTGATCATTGCCCGTCATGCTGTAGGTGCCTGTGGCCGGGTCAAAGGTGACAGCGGGCACATCATTGCGCGTGCCAGAAAACACATAGTTTCCGGCTTCGTCCTTGGCGTTGAAGTAACTGACCAGACTGTCTTCAAGACTGGACAGCTGGGTGGCGATGGCAGACAGATCCTCAGGGCTATTGGTGTCGTTACCCGCCCACAGCAGCAGGTCGCGAATGCTGCCCATAGCATCCGACCCTGACTGCACATAGGTCTCTTGCAATTTAAGGTTGTCCGACACTTTGCCGATGTTTTCGTTGTACTGGCCCAGGCTCGATTGCTCACGTTGGATGCGCAGCAGACGGGCACTGGCAATCGGATCGTCAGAGGGCTTCTGAATGCGCAAGCCACTGCCGATCTGGGCTTGCAACTGGGCAATGGCCTGGCTGTTGCGGTTCATGTTGTTGTGCATCATCGCACTGGTTTGCGCGTTGCTGATTCGCATTGGGGTACGCCTTGTGGCCGGGTTTAAACGGAAGCCAGAATGGTGTCAAACAACTCATTAGCCGTTTGCACGACTTTCATGTTGGCCTGCAACGCTTTGTTGTATTCCATGATCATTTGCGCTTCTTCGGTGTCGCTGACGGCACTCACCGCATCGCGCTGACTCTGGGCTTCTACCGCAACAGCCGTGGCGGAAGTGAGGTCAGCCTGATTTTGTCGGCTGGCACTGGCCACGTCCCCCAGCATCCCGCTGTAGGCTTCGCTGAGGGTGACTTCGCTGCCGCCGATGGTGACCTTCTTGTTTTTCAACTCGATCAGGTCCAGCAGCACCTGGTTGTTGCCGTTGTCACTGGGCACACCGGAAAACGCCAATTCTTCGGGCGTCACATCATTCATTTGCAGCAGGTTGCTGCTGCCCGCGTTGAACGTCAGCAACGGTCTACCAGGATTGCCGTTTAGGTCGTAGCCGGTGGCCAGCGTGTCATTGACCATACGGGTCAACTCTTCGGCCATTTGCACAAGGCTTTCGCGGGCTGGCAGCAAGTTGTTGTGTTCAACGTCATACAGCCCGCCAAATGAACCGCCCAGACTGTCCTGCCTGAGCGGGAACGTGTTGCCGGCAAAACTCAACGCGACTTCCTGTTCGCCCGCCGCATTGGTGGTGACGGACAACTGGCCAGCCGTGCTGCCCGATACCAGCGGCTGACCATTATTGAGGGAAATGGTCAGAGAACCATCACGGGCTTCATTGACGCGCACATCGGTAAATTTGCTCAGTTCGCCTACCAGCAACTCGCGGTGATCGCGCAAGGCCGAACTGTCACCGCCGGTGGACTCGGCTTCGACGATTTTTTTGTTGAGCAACGCCAGGTTATTGGCCAGGCCATTGATCTCGGTGCCCATGGCCGTGCGCTGTGCATGCAGGGCATCGAGCTGGCTGTTGATGCTGCTGTTGAGGCCATTGAAACGCTGGCTCAGGTTGCGCATTTCATTCAGTACCTGCTGACGCTGCGGTATGTCGCCGGGGCTGTCGCTGGCGGCGCTCAGGGCGGCGTAAAAGTTATCCAGACCTGTACTGATGTTCGACCCCTCGCCCCCCATGACACCTTCCAGAGAGCTGAGATAGTCTTGCCCGGCCTGGTAATACTGCATGTCAGTGGTCGCCCGCCACAGTTGCTGGGTTTTGAAGTCGTCGCTCATGCGCCGCACGTTGGTGACGGCCACCCCGCCGCCGACCTGCTGATTGCTGGTGCCGGCCAGCGAGCCCATCTGCGCGGTCAAACGGCTATAGCCGGGGGTGAACATGTTGGCAACGTTCTGCGCCGAGGTGTTGAGCGCAATTTGCGCGGCATTCATCCCGGAGTAACCAATCTGACTCATCAAACTCACGATTCAATCTCCTTGCGCACCAGACGCATGTTCGGGGCAAACGCCGCAGAACTGAATGCACCCGCAGTGCTGATAATGGAAGTAGCGACTGATCTTCTAAAGCGACTGAATCGGGCAAGCGCTTAAGGACAATTGCGCTCAGGGTTGAATCAGCGGGGGTTGGCGGCGAAACAGCAGCCGCCAGAGGGACTGCTGGTGGCTCAAGATCGGCGAGAATCGAACGGGTGTAGTTACGCGTCTCTGCGAACGGAATCCGCTCCACCCATTGGCTGACGCTGATTTGACCCTGTCGCGGGTCGCCGTTGACCTTCAGCCAGTCATCCACGCGCCCCGGCCCGGCGTTATAGGCGGCTACGGCCAGCACGGTAGCGCCCTCGTAGCGTTTGAGCAGCTTGTCCAGATAGGCGACGCCCAAGCGCTTGTTGTAGGCGCCATCGGTGATCAGGCGCTGTTCGTTGAAATCCACCTTCAGTTCCTGCGCCATTTCCCGGGCGGTGTCCGGCATCAACTGCATCAACCCGCGCGCACCCTTGGACGATATCGCAGACACCTGCCCGGAGGATTCATGCGCGATCACCCGCTCAACCAGCGCCATGATTTGGGCTGCACCCCGGGTCACGGTGTCTACGCCACGTTGCCAGGTGTTCACAATCGGGGTAAACAGGCTGTCGGCCATCTGTGGCGCGGCTGGGGCTGGCGGCAAGTCCCTGTGCCCGACGTGTACAGGGTCTGTAGGGGCAGCTTCGCCCCGAGACAATTGCTTGACCAGCAGGTCGGCAATGCCTGTTTGCCGATGGGTGGCCAGGGTTTGGGCCAACGCTTCATCATGCATCTCGCGCAGGGTATCGCCTTGGCGGCTTCGCATTGAGCTGCCTTCTGACAACACGTCGCCAGCCTTACGCATTTGCTTGAGGATTTGCTGCAAAAACATCGCTTCAAACTGCTCGGCGGCGTCTTCGAGACGGGCCTGACGCGCAATGGCAATGTCCTGAGGCGGCTTTGGCTCTGCGTGATGCTGCGGTGAGACGGGGGGAATGCTCATGGTGAATCGGCCTTAAATCACGATCAGTTCGGCGTTCAGGGCACCGGCGGTTTCCAGCGCCTGAAGTATGCTCATCACATCATCCGGGGTGGCACCCAAGCTGTTGACGGTCTTGATGATGCTTTGTAAGTCGGCACCGTCAGGCCAGGCAAACATCGGGTTGCGCTGTTGATTGACTGAGACATCCGAGCGCGGCACCACCGCCGTTTGACCGCCCGACAATGCGCCGGGCTGACTGACTTGCGGGGTTTCGCTGATCGTCACGGCCAGGTTGCCGTGGCTCACGGCGGCCGCTTTGACGCGCACGCCCTGGCCGACCACCACGGTGCCGGTGCGGCTGTTGAACACCACCTTGGGCCGCGTCCGGCCTTCTTGCACCTCAATGGATTCAAGCAGGGCCATGTAGCTGATGCGCTGGTTGCTCGGCAGCGGCGCACGCACCGACACTTGCGTCCCGCTCAAGGCGGTAGCGGTGCCTGAGCCGAACTGCTGGTTGACCGCTTGAGCCACATGGCTGGCCGTCTGAAAACTCGGTTGGCGCAGGTTGAGCATGACCTCACTGCGCTCACTGAAATCACTGGCAATCATCCGTTCGATGGTGGCGCCGTTGGCGATCAAACCGCTGTTGGCACTATTGATCGCAACGCTGGAGCCACTGCGGCCTTCTGCCTTGACACCGCCCACGACCAGCGCGCCTTGAGCCAGTGCATAGACTTCACCGTCCACGCCCAGCAGCGGCGTCATGAGCAACTGCCCCCCGCGCAGGCTTTTCGCGTCGCCCAGCGAAGATACGGTGACATCAACTGTTTGGCCGGGGCTGTAAGACGGCGGGATCGACGCCGTCACGGTGACCGCCGCGACGTTTTTGAGTTTGGGGTCAACGTTAGGCGGCAAGTTAATGCCGAACTGTTTGATCAAGTTGGCCACTGACTGATTGGTGAACTTGACCTGGCTTTTATCACCACTGCCATCCAGACCCACGACCAGGCCATAACCGATCACCTGATTGGTGCGAACCCCTTCAACGTCAACCAGGTCCATCAAGGGTGTGGCCAGCGCCGGCATGTCCGACAAGAGGCTATAGAGCATCAACAGGGTTAGCAGCGCGCATCGCATAAATAAGCATTCCACTCACAGGGGGAAAATGGGGTGGGTGAAAAAACGGGTTAACCAACCCGCCGAATTACTGTCATTGAGTACGCCCCGCCCTGCATAGGAAATCCGCGCATTGGCCACGCTTTGCGACGACACCTGGTTGTAACGGTTGATGTCATCTAGACGCACCAGCCCGGCCAGCCGAATGAACTCGTCGCCCTGATTCAAGCGTAATGATTTCTCACCTTTGACCAGCAACGTGCCGTTAGGCAGCACCTTGTGTACCGTCACGGCAATCGAGCCGCGCAGGGTGTTTTGCTGAGAACTTTTGGCCGAACCCTTGAAATCGCGCTCGGCATTCACTTGAGTTTCCAGACCGGAATAGGCTTTACCCAGCACGGTGGGCGTATCAATGCCGATGCTTGAGGATTTGCCAAAGCTGGTACCCGCGCTTTTGCTCGACTGAGTCGACTCATCCAGGACGATGGTCAGAATGTCGCCGACCCTCAACGCGCGTTTGTCCTGATACAACGAGCCTACGTAACCGGGGCGATAAAGCCCGCCACCTTTGGCGGGCGGTACGCTGTAATCCAGTGGTAAAGGCTCGTAGGCGCTGGAGTCTTCGTCGGGTAACAACTCCGACAAGCTTTGGCAACCAGCAAGGGCCACCCCCAGCGCACACAGGATAAAATTACGCATTGAACTGCTCAGACCGTCTGGTTAAGGAACTGCAACATGCCGGATGAAGCATCCAGCACCTTGGCATTGGCTTCATAAGCACGCTGAATGGCCATCATCGAGACCATCGCCTCTACCACTTCAACGTTTGACCCTTCCAGCTGACCCTGCTTGATGACGCCCAAGCCATCCTCGCCAGCAATACCCTCGACCGGCTCACCGCTGGCAACCGTTTCCTGATACAGGTTGCCACCCAATGCCAGCAACCCCGACGGATTGGCAAAGTTGGCCAGCATGATCTGACCAATTTCGACCGGGCCTGCACCGCCCGGCAGTTCGGCGGTAACAATGCCGTCGGTGCCCACCTTGAAGTTTTTATGGCCGACCGGCAGCTCGATGGCCGGAGACAAAGGCAAGCCCTGGGTGTTCACCAGCATGCCTTCGGCATTGAGCTGTAACTGACCGCTTTCGGTGTAGTAAATATCGCCATTGGCGGACTCGACCTGAAAGAACCCAGGCCCGCTGATGGCCAGATCCATCGGTTGCCCGGTGGTTTGCGCGCTGCCTTCGGTGAAGACTTTTTGCGTGCCCACCACCCGCACCCCGCTGCCCAGTTGTATACCCGAGGGCACCGTGTTGACCGCATCGGCCTGGGCGCCGGGCGGCACTTCAATGGTGTAGAACAAATCCTCAAACACCACCCGATCGCTTTTGAAACCGGTGGTGTTAACGTTCGCCAGGTTATTGGCGACGGTGGACATGGCCTTGTCTTGGGCGGCAAGCCCGGTTTTGCTGATCCAGAGTGCAGAACTCATGTGGTATGTCCTGTAAGTATCAAGCGCGAATCATGCTGTTACCCGCCGACGACAAGTCTTCGGCGGCTTTCATCATCTTGACCTGGGTTTCGAACAGCCGGCTCAGGCTCATGGTGCCCACCAACTGATCAATCGCCGAGACGTTGCTGGCCTCCAGAAAGCCTGCGGCCAGCACGACGTTGTCATCGGCCGCAGCGGGAGCACCGTCGCGAGTCACCAACAACCCGGCACTGTTTTTTTGCAATTGCCCAGCCGTGAGGTCGACACGTTTGATCTGGTCCACTTCAACCATCAGTGGCTCGCCGCGAGGCAATACCGAAATCCGGCCATCGGCAGCAATGTGCACCGTGTCGAACTCCGGCAACTGAATCGGGCCACCCTCGCCCAGCACTGCCCGACCGTTGATGGTCAATTGCATGTCGGCATCAACCTGCAAACTGCCATGGCGGGTATAGGCTTCGCCTTCATCGCCCTGAACGGCGATCAAACCTGCGCCCTTGATGGCGAAATCCAGATCACGGCCGGTGGCCATCAGCGCACCCGCCGCCATGTTCACGCCGTTGCCTTGAACCCGGGTCAGATGCCGGCTTTCATAGCCATAGCCTTGAACCGGCTCACTGACGGCCTGTTCAAGATCGGCACGAAAACCCGGCGTGTTGACGTTGGCCAGATTGTTGGAACGCACACTCAGCGCCGTCATCGTTCGACTGGCGGCGGTCATTGCCGTATAGCCCAAGCGGTCCATGGGTCAGCCTCAGATAGCGTTGAACAGCACTTGGGTCAGTTCCTTGTCAGTGGACAGCACTTTGCTGTTCGCCTGATAGTTGCGCTGACCTTCCATAAGCCCGACCAATTGCTGGGTCATGTCGACGTTGGAGCTTTCCAGCGCCCCGGCCGTCAACTCGCCAAACAATCCGGTGCCCGGCGGACCGATCAGCGGGTTGCCCGACTCGCCTGTGGCACTCCAGCGAGTCGCGTCTTCGTTTTTCAGGCCATTGGGATTGGCGAAGTTGGCCAATACCACTTGCCCTTGCAGCAGTCGCTCGCCGTTGCTGTAGGTGGCGTAGACCATGCCGTCTTTCTCAACGGTCACACCGGTGTTTTCACCCGCGGCATACCCACTCGGGTCATTGGTCGTCACCACAAAGTCCGACGCGCTCTGGGTGCTGCGGGTGTAATTGATGTCAATGCTCATGGCCTCGACACCGGGCAGGGGAAACGAAATATTCACCGGGCCCAACGGGGTCACTAAACCGCCGCGTTCATCGAAGACCATCGGTTCAGGGCCCCCCACGACGGTTTTGTCCACGGCGTAATGGACTTCCCAGGTGTTGTCCCCGGTTTTGACGAAGTACTGGGTCAATGAGTGCTGTTTGCCTTGAGAGTCATACACCGCCGTGGTCTGGCTGTCGGTATACGACTCAAGGTTGTCCGGATCGAACGGCGTGACCGTGACCGGGTCTTTGCCTGCATCCAGGTTGGCGACAAATTCAATGCCGTCGGTGGCTTTGGCGGGCAAGTTACCGGTCTGCAAACGCAGATCGCCCACCGTGCCGACTTGCAAGTTGCCCGCCGCATCCACCGTGTAACCTTGCAAATACTGACCGCTGGCATCCACCAGATAGTTATCACTGTCTTTACCGAATGCACCGGCACGGGTGTAACTGATATCGCCGCTGGCACTGCGAGTCACAAACAGTCCGCCGCCCGATATGGCCAGGTTGAGGCTGTCACCCGTGCCGACGTGCGCGCCGCCCAGGCTCATGCTTTGGGTATGGCCCAAGACACTGACCCCCATGGCCTGAGTGCCCGAGTACAAACTGCCGAATTCGGTACGCGACGATTTGAAACCGGTGGTGCCCACGTTGGCGATATTGTGGCTGATGGTATTGAGCTGTTCGGTCACAGCATTCAAGCCGGTAAGTGCAATGTTAAAACTCATGGCGCGGGCCTTGTATCGATTGGCTGAGGGAGCGCTGCGCCGGGTTTTGCCCGGGCAACATCAGGTTGCTGAACATCGAAGCGTCACTGAATTCAGTAATTTCATAGAACGGCACATCGCCCACACCGGCGATGTTCAACACCGGCCCGTCACTGCTCAGGCGCACACTGTTGACCTTGCCCTTGGCTTCCACGACAAAGCTTTCGTCCGTGTTGGATTTGACTTCGATCTCATACTTGCCGGGCTTGAGCCCCAGCGCTACGGGGTCGATTTCGAACTCCACCCGACCCGGCCCACTGGCAGGTAATGCAATTTCAGTCTCGACACCATTTTCATCGGTGAGGGTCACCACCAACTCGTTGGCGCTGTGTTCCAGTTCAATCTGGGCCTCAACTTTCTGGTCGGTGAGATCCAGTTCTTCAACCCGCACCTTGACCATCTGCCCCACCAGGCTGGCAGCGCTCAGGTATTGCAGGTTCTCCAGCAACACCATGTTGTTTTGCGTCAGTGCCGACATTTTCTCCAGGCTCTGAACCTGCGACATGGCCGCGAACTGGCTAAGAAACTCGCTGCTGTCCACCGGCTTGGTCGGGTCCTGATTGCGGATCTGCGCCACCATCAACTGAATGAAAGTGTTCTGTATTTCGTCGGCATCAGAATTGCCGTTGACCTGGTCACCGGGTGGCGGCGTATTGCGCGTGTCGTTCTGAATCTGGCTCATTACGCTTCTCCCAGCTTGAGCAGCCCTTGCTGCATGCTCTTGATCCGGTTGAGGACTTCGACCCACGTTTCAAAACTGCGGGTGGCCGACATCATGTCGGTCATTTCTTCGATCTCGTTGACGTCGGGATAGAACACATGGCCGCTACGGTCTGCCAGGGGATGGTCAGGTTCATAACGCTTCTGCGGCTCGCGGCCCGAGGCCACCACATCCAGTACCTGAACATGCGCCCCGCCCATGCCGACACCGCGCGTCAACTGGTCGTTGCCATACAGGGCGGCAAATACCGGCTTGCGCGACTGGGAAACATCCCGGGCATTGCCCGCCGCAGAGTCGGCATTGGCGAGGTTGCTGGCCACCGTATTCAGTCGCACGGTCTGAGCGTTCATCGCAGAACCGGCAATTTTGTAAATCGCGTCAAAAGCCATAATGATCAGCGTCCTTCGATGGCCTGTTTAAGGCCTCGAAATTTCATGGAAAGAAACGTCAGGCTGGTTTGGAAGTCCGCTGCACTTTTGGCAAAGGCGGCCTGCTCCACACTCAACTCCACCGTATTGCCGTCCTGAGAGGGCTGGGCGGGCACGCGGTACTTCAATTGAGCGCCGAGACCTTCAGCACCCGACGGTGACGATCCGCGTCGGCGCATTTCGGCGGCAAAGTCCAGATCCCGCGCCTGAAACCCGGGGGTGTCTTCATTGGCCAGGTTGGCTGCCAGAATCTCGCTGCGTTGCATATGCAAACCCAGTGCGCGCATGTGCACCCCCATCGCGTCTTCTATCCGTATACTCATTGCCCGACACCTTTCATCAATGTTCAGCTCGCAAGCCTGAATTGCAGGAACTGTGCCTAGTCGCTGCAACCATTCCAGACCATTGATTTAAAAGACTTTTATGAAATCGAGAGACCGAACTGACGCCGTATCACTTCCGCCTTTTCGACGGCGCACCCAAGGATGCGGAAAAGCTATTTCCGCTTTCACCGCCGCCTGTTTGATCGCTCTGTTGCAGGTGCCCGAAGCAGTGAGTGCGGATGACGCCTTCAGCGCTCAAATTGACGAGGGTGTGCATCGATATTTCACCCAGCGACTCAGCGAAAAGGCCTCTGCTCAAGGTTGGAATGGGCTTCGTTTCACGCAAAAAGTGTTTGCTCTGCCCAGCGACTTACCGAACCATCCGTGCCCGCACCCATTACAGGTTGAAGCCGAACAAAAGCCTTCATCGATACTGGGTCGCAAGCGCATACGACTGACGTGCGTCGGGCAACCCGACTCGTCCATCACCGTCACAGCCCAAGCCACTGTATGGATCAAGGCTGTGGTGGCGGATCAGGTGCTGGAGCGTGAAGAGCCGATTACGCGGCAGATGATTGCCCTGCGAGAAGTGCCGGTGGGCAAGCAGGATTCAGGGTTTTTCAACCGTATCGATCAGGTCGAGGGTTTGAGCGCCAAGCGTCGTATCCGCGCCCATCAGGCGCTGAGGCAGGAGATGTTGACCTCACCCTGGCTGGTGCGTCGTGGTGAGCAGGTGGCCATGCAAGCCCGTCATGGCGTCATACAGGCGAGCACTGAAGGCGAAGCACTGACTGATGGCCGCAAGGACGACGTTATTCGGGTAAAGAATGTGACCAGCGGCAAGGTCATTGATGCTCAAGTGACAGGAATCGGTGTGGTGAGCAGTACCTATTAATCCGCGCTGGTCGCAAGATGGGACGCCTCGGGGTGACAGATTTTTACGACGGCTACGCCGCCGATCGCAGCCTTCGTTCCTCGTCAGCGGCTACACCTTGACCTGTAGCCGCTGCCGAAGGCTGCGATCGAGCGCGAAGCGGTCGCAAAATGGGAAAACTCGGGGTGTCAGGTTTTACGACGGCTACACCGCCGAACGCATCCTTCATTCCTCGTCAGCGATTACAAACACTACACCCGCCACGCGCTGCGCCATTGCTCACGACCGATCTCATCTAGCATCCAGTCCTGGCGCACCCGGTCACGCAAGGCATCCCCCGCCCGCTCAGTCGCATCAAGGTCATTGATATGCATGCGAATGGCATCCACCCAGTCACGAAAGCGATTCCTGACCCGCGTAACCGGCAAATCCCCGCGATACGCAATACTGTCACTGCACACCACCGCATAGCCGCACATGCCGTACTCCAAAAGCCGCAAATTACTTTTGCAGCTGTTGAACAGGTTATCTTGCAGCGGCGCGACTGCCAGATCCAGATTAAGTCGTGCCAGCGCCGCCGGGTACAGATCAATCCTTACGCCGGGGTGAAACTCCCTCACATAAGGGCGCAGTCTGTCTGGACACATTCCCATAAACACCCAGTCCACCTCATCTGCCAGCGCCTTGATCACGTCCACGATCATTTCCAGGTCGCCGGTATGCCCCGCGCCGCCTGCCCAGCCAACCCTCGGCCTGACTGACGTTCTTCGCGCACTGACAGGCAGTTCACCCCACCAGCCCATGTCCAGGCGATTATTTACGATCCGAATGTCGTGATGAAAACCGCTCAACGCTTCAGCCAGCGCCTCAGTGGATACGACGAAACGATCCACATACGACAACCCGCGACGCAACGAACGCATCACATCCTTGGGCATGGAGGTTTTGTGCACACTTTTGACTGGCAGATTGGGGACATAGTCGTCCAGTTCATACACCTTAAAGGCCCGGCTGAATACACTGATCTGCCGCGCGGCTGCCAGATCGACCTCCCTGAGAGGACGCTGCATGACCAGCGTGTCTGGCTTATAACGCTCAAGGTGCAACACGCTCGGGACACCAAACGTCAAGGCGCCGTCAACCATCCCTTCACGCTTGAGGGCACTCAAGGGCTGTATGACCCGATAGTGACCGCAACCGTGCACATCACACGGCTGCGCGAGAATCACCGGCATAGGCCGCCAAGCTAAAGGCCGCCAAGACAACTGGGCATCGGCCAGCTTGAATCCGCCCGCATCGTTCAATGACAAATTCTGGTTATAGGCAGGATCGCTGGTCAACAGTCCGGCCCAGCGCTGTTGAAAGACTTCGCGCACAGATTCCGGGATCGCCGGCTGTGGAGAGTCGTTGATGACCGCCGCATGCGGTGTCCATACGGTCAAGTAACCCAACTGCCCCACCCGCAAACACAGATCCACGTCGGCGCCCCCCTGAGCAAACGCCAAATATCACCCCAACCCCAAGCGTACTAATTTGTACTCCCCCAAGCTTGGCCGCCTCTCTCACCC
>NZ_JBJGEJ010000026.1:0-33340 GCF_045062345.1 Pseudomonas sp. 2024-210
GTCGTGTGGGGCGGGGGGGTGTTACGCGAAACGAGGCACTAGATTAGGCCTGCGCTCAAGCGGGGGCAAGCGGGGGAAGATGAAAGTAAAAATTACACAAAATTCGTAGCAGCTGCCGAAGGAACGAGGCTGCGTTCGGTTGCGAAGCGACCGTAGACCAGAGAGCGCGATTCATCAGAGGAACCGCGTCAGCTGAATTTACGACGGCTGCACCGCCGAACGTAGCCTCGCTCCGCTCGTCAACTGCTACGCAGGTTCCTTAATGCCCAGCACGCAGCGGTTTACCACGTACCGGCGCATCGCCTGCCACGTAGTAGTCGGCGGTGCTACGCGGCAGCGGCTGGCGGCCACGGATCTTGTCGGCGATTTTCTCGGCGATCATGATCGTCGGCGCGTTCAGGTTACCGGTGGTGATCAACGGCATGATGGAGGCATCCACCACACGCAAACCTTGCATCCCGTGAACACGGCCTTCGCCATCCACGACCGCCATGTCATCGGTGCCCATTTTGCACGAGCAAGACGGGTGGAAGGCGGTCTCGGCATGCTCGCGAATGAAGGTGTCGAGCTCTTCATCGGTTTGCTTGTCGATGCCGGGGCTGATTTCACGGCCACGGTAAGCGTCCAGTGCCGGCTGCTGCATGATTTCGCGGGTCAGGCGAATGCCGTCACGAAATTCCTGCCAGTCCTGTTCCGCCGCCATGTAGTTGAACAGAATGCTTGGGTACTCACGCGGGTCTTTAGACTTGACGTTAACCCGGCCACGGCTTGGCGAGCGCATGGAACCCATGTGCGCCTGGAAGCCGTGCTCTTTCACACCATTGCTGCCGTTGTAATTAATCGCAACAGGCAGGAAGTGGTACTGAATGTTCGGCCACTCGAAGTCTTCGCGGGTACGAATAAAACCACCGGCTTCGAACTGGTTGCTCGCGCCAATGCCTTTGCCCAAGAACAACCACTCAGCACCAATGGCGGGCTGGTTGTACCAGAGCAGCGAAGGGTACAGCGACACCGGCTGAGTGCAGGCGTATTGCAGGTACAGCTCAAGGTGATCCTGCAAGTTCTGACCCACACCCGGCAGGTCATGCACCACAGGAATTTCGAGGCTGTTGAGCAGCGCTGCCGGGCCAACACCGGAGCGTTGCAGCACGGTCGGTGAACCGATGGCGCCGCTGCACAGCAACACTTCTTTGCGCGCCTTGGCTTCGATACGGACGTGGTTGTCGCCCACCATATAAGACACGCCCACCGCACGCTTGCCTTCAAACAGAATCTTGTCAGTCAGGGCGTGGGTGACGATTTTCAGGGTCGGGCGCTGCTTGGCCGTGTCCAGATAACCGCGCGCGGTGCTGGCGCGACGGCCGTTAGGCGTCACGGTACGGTCCATCGGGCCAAAGCCCTCTTGCTGATAACCGTTCAAGTCTTCGGTACGTGGGTAACCGGCTTGCACGCCCGCTTCAACCATGGCGTGGAACAGCACATTGTTGCCAGGTTTAGGCGTGGTCACGCTGACCGGGCCATCGCCACCGTGGTAGTCGTTAGGGCCGATGTCGCGGGTTTCCGCTTTGCGGAAATACGGCAGGCAATCCAGATACGACCAGTCTTCGAGGCCAGGGTTTTTTGCCCAACCGTCGTAGTCCATCGCGTTGCCACGGATGTAGCACATGCCGTTGATCAGCGACGAGCCGCCCAGGCCTTTGCCACGGCCACATTCCATGCGGCGGTTATCCATGTGCGGTTCTGGATCGGTCTCAAAGGCCCAGTTGTAACGACGGCCTTGCAACGGGAATGCCAGCGCCGCTGGCATTTGCGTGCGGAAATCGAAACGGTAATCCGGGCCGCCTGCTTCAAGCAGCAGCACGGTGACGCCTTCGTCTTCAGTCAGACGGGCTGCCAGGGTGTTACCGGCAGAGCCGGCACCAATGATGATGTAGTCGTATTCAGTCGTCATGCTTCCTCCAGCGGGAAGTTACACGCTTCAAGCTGCAAGCAAGAGCAGCGAGCGTTGTCAGTGAGAAAGGGTGGGCAAGTTAAAGCTGCTTTTGATCTGGCTTTAACGTGCCGCTTGCCGCTTGCCGCTATCAAAACACCGAAACGTAATCGCCCAACTCGACCTGCACCGATTTGATCTGGGTGTATTGGGCCAGCGAGCTGATACCGTTTTCACGGCCAATGCCCGACTGCTTGTAACCGCCCACCGGCATTTTCGCGTCGGATTCGCCCCACGCATTGATCCAGCAAATGCCCGCTTCCAACTGATGAATCACGCGGTGGGCGCGGCTCAGGTCTTTGGTCACAAGGCCTGCCGCCAAACCGAACTCGGTGTCGTTGGCGCGGCGGATCACTTCTTCTTCGGTGTCGTAGGTGAGGATGCTCATCACCGGGCCGAAGATTTCTTCTTTAACGATGGTCATGTCATCGGTGCAGTCGCTGAACACGGTCGGTGCCACGAACGCGCCTTTGCCCAGTTCGCCTTCTGTCAGACGCTGGCCGCCGCACAGCAGACGTGCACCTTCTTCCTTGCCTTTGGCAATGTAGCCCAGCACGTTTTCCATGTGATCAAAACTGACCAGTGGGCCGAAGTTGGTGTTTTCATCTTCCGGATTGCCGATGCGGATGCGTGCAACGCGTTCCACAATTTTGGCTTCAAACGCGGCTTTGAGCGCAGTCGGGATAAACACGCGGGTGCCATTGGTGCACACCTGACCCGAACTGTAGAAGTTGGCCATCATCGCGGTATCGGCCGCACGGTCCAGGTCGGCGTCGTCAAAAATGATCAGCGGCGATTTGCCACCCAGTTCCATGGTCACTTCTTTCAAGGTGGATTGCGTGGCGCTGGCGGTGACTTTCTTGCCGGTTTCAACGCCGCCGGTGAACGAGATTTTCTCGATGCGCGGGTGCTCGGTCAGCCAGGCACCGACTTCACGGCCGCTGCCGGTCAGTACGTTAAACACGCCGTCTGGCAAGCCCGCTTCGGTGAAGATTTCCGCGAGTTTCAAGGTGGTCAGCGAAGTCACTTCGCTCGGTTTGAAGATCATGGCGTTGCCCGCCGCCAGCGCCGGTGCGGATTTCCACAGGGCGATCTGGATCGGGTAGTTCCACGCGCCGATACCGGCGACCACGCCCAACGGCTCGCGACGGGTATAGACAAACGAGGTGTCGCGCAGCGGGATTTGCTCACCTTCGATGGCCGGCGCCAGGCCCGCGTAATACTCCAGCACGTCAGCGCCGGTGACGATGTCAACGTAGCGGGTTTCAGAATACGACTTGCCGGTGTCCAGGGTTTCCAGCGCAGCCAGCTCATCGTTGCGCTCGCGCAGGATGTCGACCGCACGACGCAGAATACGTGAGCGCTCCATGGAGGTCATGGCAGCCCAGATTTTCTGGCCCTTTTCGGCGCTGACGACAGCACGTTCCACGTCTTCTTTAGTGGCGCGTTGCACTTGAGCGAGGACTTCACCGTTAGCCGGGTTGATGGCATCGAAGGTAGCGTCGCTACCGGCGTCGGTGTAGCCACCGTCGATGTAGAGTTTTTGCAGTTCGAAACGGGCCATAAAATCCTCGCAAGTGCATAAAGTGGTTGGGCTAAAAAACTACTGCGCTCGGCAACACTGCGTTGAAAGCTTTCTCGTAATGCTCATTGACCAAAGTCAACGCCGCTTACTCGTCAGCTTTCGCGTTGTCTTGCCGTCGCTCGCTACGTTTTTTGAAGCGCGTAGTTCATTAGGTGGCTAGGTTGTTTGAAAGTGCCCTAACTCACCTGTTTCGCCAGTTGTAAATCCATATATTCGTAGCAGATGCGTTGTGCCTGTTCGGTATCGAAGCCGTCACCGGAAAGGGCACCCCGCAACCATAGACCATCAATCAATGCCGCCAGACCGCGCGCCGCATTGCGGGCCTGGGCCTGGGGCAGTACACGTCGAAATTGGCAGCACAGATTGGAATACAAGCGGTGGTCGTTGATGCGCTGCAATCTGTGCAACGACGGCTGGTGCATGCTGGCGGCCCAAAAGGCCAACCAGGTTTTCATTGCCGGGCCATTGACCTGACTGGCGTCGAAGTTGCCCTCGACGATGACCTGCAAATGAGCCCGCGGGCTGTCGTCACTCAAGGCCTGACGGCGTTCGGCGACGTTATCGATCAAGACGTTCATCAAGTACCGCATGGTGGCGGCAATGAGACCGTTCTTGTCTTTGAAGTAGTGACTGATGATGCCGTTAGACACACCGGCCAAACGGGCAATCAGCGCAATGCTGGCATCTGCCATCCCGACCTGATCCACCGCCTGTAACGTGGCTTCGATCAACTGCTGGCGGCGTATGGGTTGCATACCGACCTTGGGCATTTCGTGCGTCTCCTTAGGCCGTCGACCAGTGCAAATCAGTCACTGAACGACGGCCAGTCTATTTTGTTTTGATTGAACGTTCAATCAACAAAGAATAAGCTCTGCGACAATTCGTCGCGATTCATGCCGTTTTCCTACGCGTGAATGGCGCAAAACGGCACTTTTAATTCCCGGTCACCCCTCTGAGTGCCTGCGCATTTGACAGGGTGTGTCCGAATTTTTAGCGGTGCCTTTATATCACCCGACCGTTGGTCGCTATCTAAGAAGATGGTCGGGTGGCGTGCTGCCTCAAGTTTTTCTCTCGCGCTGCCTGGAGCATCCGTGCCATGAGTTCTGCTTCTCTAATAAAGACCCCACCGCAAAAGGTGACGGTCAACGGTTGGGTGTTTTACACCTCCACTGCCTTGATATTGTTGCTCACTGCCATTTTGATCGCGGCCCCTGAAGAAGCGGGCCGTCTTCTGGGCGTTGCCCAGCAATGGCTGTCGCGCAGCTTCGGTTGGTACTACATGGTAGTGATCGCCGCTTACCTGATTTTTGTCGTGGGGCTGGCGTTTTCTTCCTACGGCAAATTGAAACTGGGCACCAAACAGGACACCCCTGACTTTAGCTACGGTGCTTGGGCGGGGATGTTGTTCTCGTCGGGTATTGGTATTTCGCTGTTGTACTTCGGTGCTTCGGAGCCGCTGGATCACTACTTCAATCCGCCCGAAGGCGTATCGGGCAGCCATGAGGCCGCGCGGCAAGCCTTGCAGCTGACGTTTCTGCATTGGGGCCTGCATGGCTGGGCGATTTACGCGTTGGTGGGGTTGGCGGTGGCGTACTTCGCCTACCGTCATAACCAGCCGCTGGCCTTGCGTTCGGCTCTTTACCCGTTGATGGGCGAGCGCTGGGTCAAAGGCGCGGCGGGCCACGCAGTGGATGGTTTCGGCATGTTCGTGACGTTGCTCGGGTTGGTGACCAACCTGGGGATTGGCTCGATGCAAGTGTCGTCTGGGCTTGAGAACCTGTTCGGCATGGCGCACAGCAACACCAACTTGCTGATCGTGATCATCGTGATGAGCACCGTGGCCACCATCGCGGCAGTCTCGGGGGTTGAAAACGGCATTCGTCGGCTCTCCAACCTCAACATTGTTCTGTTCAGTGGTTTGCTGATTTTCGTGCTGTTGTTCGGCCCCACCTTGAACCTGCTCAACGGCCTGGTGCAGAACACCGGTGATTACCTGAACGGCATCATCATGAAGACCTTCGACCTGTACGTGTACGTGGGCGATACCCCGAGAACGGAAGGTTGGCTGGGCCTGTGGACCTTGTTCTACTGGGCGTGGTGGATTTCCTGGGCACCGTTTGTGGGCATGTTTATCGCGCGTATTTCCCGTGGCCGTACGGTGCGTGAACTGGTGGCAGGTGTGTTGCTGATCCCGCTGGGCTTTACCTTGGCGTGGCTGTCGATTTTCGGTAACTCGGCGCTGGATCTGGTGGTCAACCAAGGGGCGGTCGAGCTGGGTAAAACCGCGCTGGAACAACCGTCGATGGCCATTTACCAACTGCTTGAGCATTACCCTGCGTCGAAAATCGTGATTGGGGTGTCGATCTTTGTCGGCTTTGTGCTGTTCCTGACCCCGGCGGACTCTGGGGCGGTGATGATGGCTAACCTGTCGTGCAAAGGCGGTGACGTCGATGAGGACGCCCCGCACTGGTTGCGCATCTTCTGGTCGGCGGTGATCACGCTGGTGACCATTGGCCTGTTGTTCGCCGGTAACTTTGCGGCCATGCAAACCATGGTCGTGCTGGCGGGCTTGCCGTTTTCGGTGGTGTTGGTGCTGTTCATGTTTGGCTTGCACAAGGCCATGCGTCAGGACACCCAGATGGAGTTGGAACAGGCTGAGCTGGCGGCGCGTGGTCGTCGCGGCTTCAGCGAGCGTTTGACAGCCCAAGACCTGCAACCGACGCAAGCGGTGGTGCAGCGTTTCATGGACAAACACGTGACCCCGGCGCTGGAAGAAGCCGCCGCACAACTGCGCAATCAGGGGCTGGACGTGCAAACCCTGTTGGGCAGTGCCAAGCGTTGCATGGGCTTGCGGGTGGAGATGGACGAAGGCAACCCGTTTGTCTATGAGGTCAGCCTGGACGGCTATTTGGCGGCGCCGAGCGACTCGGGCGATGACGAAGTGCGCAGTCGTTATTACCGGGCCGAGGTGTACCTGCACAACGGCAATCAAGAGTACGACCTGATGGGCTTTACCCAAGAGCAAATCAGTCGCGACGTGCTCGACCAGTTTGAAAGCCATCGCCAGCTCCTTGGCAGGGTTTATAGCTGAGAAGCAGCTTGAAGTTACAAGCTGCAAGCTGCAAGTTAGAAGCAGTCCACGTACCGCTTTTAACGTGTGGCTTGCAGCTAGATACTTGCAGCTCCACGCCCTTCCAAATGGCTAGCCTAAATTCTTCCCCAGCAGGGCGTGGTACAACTCGGTATCCCCTAATATACCCACCACTTTCTGATTGTCATGCAGCACCAGCTTGTTGCCCGTCTGATAACGAATCTGCAAGGCATCCCGCATGCCTATGTTGCTGTCCACCAGCGTCGGCCCGCGTGCGAGCCCTTCTACCGCTTGCCCGCTGCGCCAATGTTGCAAGTCCAGCGCGCCGGCACCTTGGCGTACACCTTTGATGGTGTTGCCTTCAGCCAAGTCGATCCACGAGTCATCCCCTGGATCAATGCACACCGAGCCATTGACGCGTTTGCAGTTGTCCAGCGTGCGCATCAGGCTGCGGCCACACAGCACGTTGAGCGGGTTGGTATGGGCGACAAAGGTGCGCACGTAATCGTCCGCCGGGTTGAGCACGATGTCTTCCGGCTTGCTGTACTGGATGATCTTGCCGTCTTTCATGATCGCAATACGGCTGCCGAGCTTGAGCGCTTCGTCGAGGTCATGGCTGACAAACACAATGGTCTTGTTGAGCGTGTGTTGCAGCGCCAGCAGCTCGTCTTGCAAGCCTTGGCGAATCAACGGATCAAGCGCTGAAAACGGCTCGTCCATCAACAAAATATCAGCGTCCATCGCCAGCGCCCGGGCCAGACCGACACGCTGTTGCATGCCGCCGCTCAGTTCATCCGGTTTTTTATTGCGCCATTGAGTCAGGCCCACCAGCTCCAGTTTTTCATCCACCAGTTTGCGCCGCTCTTTTTCGGGGCGGCCCTGCATTTCGAGGCCGAAGCTGATGTTTTCACGCACGGTCAGCCACGGCATTAACGCGAACTTCTGGAACACCATCGCAATGCGTTGGGTGCGCATCATTTTCAGCTCGGCAGGCGTGCACGAGGCGATGTCGATAGGCTTGCCTTCATGCTCCACAAACAACTGACCGCGGCTCACCGTATTAAGGCCGTTGATACAGCGCAACAGGCTGGATTTTCCAGACCCCGACAAGCCCATCAACACACAGATCTCGCCTTTGTCGATGTCCAGGCTGGCCTTTTCGACGCCGACAATCTGCCCGGTTTTTTTCAGGATCTGATCCCGCGACAAGCCTTGATCCAGCAGGCCAAGCGCCGCACGCGGGTCTTTGGCGAAGATAACGTCGACCTGGTCGAAACGAATAATACTCATGCGTCGGCTCCTGCTTTGGCGTCGGGCTGTTTGCAGATCCGGTCAAGCATGATGGCCAGCAACACAATGGCCAGCCCGGCTTCAAAGCCCAAGGCAATATCGGCCGTGTTCAGGGCATTGACCACCGGCTTGCCCAATCCGTCAGCGCCCACCAGCGCGGCAATCACCACCATCGACAACGACAGCATGATGCATTGGGTAATCCCCGCAGCGATGCTCGGCATGGCGTGGGGCAATTCGATTCGGGTGAGCAACTGGCGGCGTGAGCAACCAAATGCCTTGCCCGCATCGAGCAATTCATGAGGCACGTCGCGTATGCCCAGATAGGTCAGGCGAATCGGCGCCGCAATCGCAAACACCACCGTTGAAATCAGCCCCGGCACCACCCCCAGCCCAAACAGAGTCAGCGTCGGAATCAAGTAAACAAAGGTCGGCACGGTCTGCATCAAATCCAGCACCGGGCGCATAAAGGTGTAAAACATCGGTTTGTGCGCGGCGAGAATCCCCAGCGGCACGCCGATGATCACGCACACAAAGGTGGCGAACAGCACCTGCGCCAGGGTTTCCATGGTTTCTTGCCAATAGCCCAGATTGAGGATCAGCAGAAACGACAGGGCTACAAATACCGTGAGCCCCCACTTGCGCTGGATCACATGAGCGAGCAGGGCCACCAGCCCGATAAAGGCAAAAGGGTTGAACCAGGTCAGCGCAAACGTCACGCCGTGGATCATCGTTTCGAGGGTGCTCGCAATGGCATCGAAGGTGTTGGCGCCGTGTTGGGTCAACCAGTCAACGAAGCCTGCGATGTACTCGCCCAGCGGGATTTTTTGATCGATCAGCATGGTGGTGAACATCCGCATGCAGGGGAATTGAAACGGCACCAGACGGGCAGGCCGTGTGGTACCCACGATTACTGTGCGAGGCTGGCTTTCACGGCCTCGGCGCCCGGCTTGCCATCAACGGTGGTCACGCCCGCCAGCCAGGTGTCGAGCACCTGAGGGTTCTGCTTGAGCCACGCGCGGGCGGCCACGTCTGGCTTCACCTTGTCATCCAGCACCTTGCCCATCAGGGTGCTTTCCATGTCGAGGGTGAACGCCAGGTTTTTCAACAGTTGGCCCACGTTCGCGCATTCTTCGGTGTAGCCCTTGCGCGTGTTGGTGTAGATGGTGGCTTGGCCGTAGTTGGGGCCGAAAAATTCATCACCGCCGGTGAGGTATTTCATCTTGAAACGGGTGTTCATCGGGTGCGGCTCCCAGCCCAGAAACACCACGTCGGTGCCCCGGCGTTGCGCGCGATCCACCTGCGACAGCATCCCGGCTTCGCTGGACTCGACCACCTTGAACCCGGCGTCCTTAAGGCCGAAGGCGTTCTTGTCGATCATGGTCTGAATCATGCGATTGCCATCGTTACCCGGCTCGATGCCGTAGATCTTGCCGTCCAGCTCCTTTTTGAATTTAGGCAGGTCGGAGAAGTCCTTCAAACCCTTGTCATACAGCGCTTGCGGCACGGCGAGGGTGTATTTGGCGTTCTCCAGGTTGGCGCGCACTGTTTCGACAGTGCCCGCGTCGCGGTAGGGCTTGATGTCGTTTTCCATGGTCGGCATCCAGTTACCCAGAAACACGTCCATGTTCTTGCCATCGGCCAGCGACTTGTAGGTGACGGGCACTGAAATCATGGTGGTTTTGGTTTTATAGCCAAGGGCTTTGAGCACCTCGCTGGTCACGGCGGTGGTGACGGTGATGTCGGTCCAACCGACATCCGAGAAATTGACCGTGTTGCATTGCTCCGGCTCTGCAGCCTGGGCAGAGACGTTCAGACTCAGCAATGCAGCCAACAACAACGGTGAGGAATGTTTCATGGAACGACTCCTGAGTGTCTAAATGGCGGTCTTCGATACGAAAACCCGCCCGTAACAGTTGCGGTTGGGTGATGCCCGGCACGCTGAAGCCCGCGCATCTTGCAATCGAGTCGAGACTGATCATGTAACAGCGAAAATCAAACGCCTACAGGGGGCGTCGCATCCAGTACAGGTAGGGTCGTATCTGATGCCAGCCAGGTCGTATCTGGACGTTTATGAGCCAAAAAGTGATGGGTTCGAGTGTCTGCCCCGGCAAAAACGGCCAAGGCGCTGGCAGGCAATAGCGGGTCGTAGCTGGACGTTTTGGCGCGCCACAAAGAGCCGATGATGCAGGCAATCACTGTCGAGGTTCCTGTTCATGGCTATCAGCGTGTTTGACCTGTTCAAGATCGGCATTGGCCCCTCCAGCTCCCACACCGTGGGCCCGATGCGGGCGGCAGCGCTGTTCGTGCAGGGGTTGCGCGAGCGAGGCCAGTTGCCACAGGTGCGCCGCGTTGAAGTGCAACTCTATGGTTCGTTGTCGGCCACCGGCATTGGCCACGGCAGCGACAACGCCGTGATCATGGGCTTGATGGGCGAGTGGCCGGATGCCATCGACCCGGCCTGCATTGGCCCGCGCATTGCCCATCTGCGTGAACGTCGAACGTTGCTGCTGGACGGTCATTTACCGATTGCCTTCGAGTGGTCGCAAGACATGCGCCTGATGGACGACAGCCTGCCATTCCATCCCAACGCCATGACCTTGATCGCCGAAAGTGCGCCAGGCGAGTTACATCGCAACACGTACTACTCCGTCGGGGGTGGTTTTGTGGTGGACGCCGCCCAAGCGGCCAGTGGCGTGCTGGACATGGACCGCACGGCTTTGCCCTATGACTTTTGCAGTGCTGCGCAACTGCTGGAGCTGTGCCGTGAACATCATCTGAGCGTCGCTGCATTGATGATGGCCAACGAACGGATCTGGCGCAGCGAGGACGAAATCCGCTGTGGCTTGATGAAGCTCTGGCGCGCCATGCAGGACTGCGTGGAACAAGGCCTCAAACACGAAGGCATTCTGCCCGGCGGCTTGAACGTGCGCCGCCGTGCTGCACGCTTGCACCGCAGCTTGCAGGAGCTGGGTAAACCCAACGTCATCGGCTCAACCTTGAGCGCGATGGAATGGGTCAACCTGTTCGCCTTGGCGGTCAACGAAGAAAACGCGGCGGGCGGGCGCATGGTCACCGCCCCCACCAACGGCGCGGCGGGCATCATCCCGGCGGTGCTGCACTACTTTATGAAATTCAGCGATGACGTCAGCGAAGCCCACGTGGTGGACTACTTATTGAGTGCGGCGGCGATTGGCATTTTGTGCAAAAAGAACGCCTCCATTTCGGGGGCCGAAGTGGGGTGTCAGGGCGAAGTGGGTTCTGCCTGCGCCATGGCGGCAGCGGGGCTTGCGCAAATCCTCGGCGCCACGCCGGAACAGCTGTGCAACGCGGCCGAAATTGGCCTGGAGCATAATCTGGGCCTGACCTGCGACCCCGTGGGCGGGCTGGTGCAAGTGCCGTGTATCGAGCGCAACGCTATAGCGGCCGTCAAAGCCATCAACGCCGCGCAAATGGCCCTGCGCGGCGACGGCCAGCACTTTATCTCGCTGGACCGAGTAATCCGCACCATGCGCGACACCGGCGCCGACATGCACGACAAATACAAAGAAACCTCACGCGGCGGGTTGGCGGTGAGTGCGGTGGAATGTTGAGGGGGGTTAGTGTTTTTCGGCGGGTATCCACGGCCTGCCAAGTGCGAGGGAGATGAGATAGCGCTCTTCGTCGGGGCGCTTCTTGTCTTTAGTTCGATGCATATTCAGCATGATTTGAAAATGCTCGCCCGCTTGCCAAAACGTTCTACCGCCTTTGTTCACATCTCGCAGTTGAGCACGCCATTGTGGCGTATCTGCAAAAGGTGGATCTGTTTTAGGGTTGCTGACGAACCATCCCTTTTTGATTAATTGATCTTGTAAGTCAAGAACGACAACTAGAGCATCATCTTGTAACAGCGGCTCAGTTTGCGGAGACATGCGGAGGCTGGCGACTCGTTGGTTGTCAAAATTCACGGTAAAAAAACTGGCTAACGGCGTGACGAAACCAAAGTTCGGATCAATGAACCGTAATCGAGCTTCTACAGTTGGGATTCGGTACCCGTAATGACCAGGAACAGCTGGGGGGATTGGTGCGCTGGAACGCTGACG
Source organism: Pseudomonas sp. 2024-210 (assembly GCF_045062345.1). Classification (NCBI taxonomy): domain Bacteria; kingdom Pseudomonadati; phylum Pseudomonadota; class Gammaproteobacteria; order Pseudomonadales; family Pseudomonadaceae; genus Pseudomonas; species Pseudomonas sp. 2024-210. Next base: position 12,039 of record NZ_JBJGEJ010000026.1, read on the forward strand.
CATATCCTCCCATGGCTCCCCGTAAATCAGTGCGATCTCCGGGTCGTCGGCGAATGCCTGCACCACCCAGCGCACGGTGATAACTGCTAAAAGTAAAAAAAGAATGAGAGCGATCTTTCGGCGCCTGTCGCGAAGAGGCATTGCCGGTTTCATTGCACTGCACCGGCTTCTGCAATTTCCTTGATCGATTGCTCCAGCGCTGAACGGTTGTGGTCATGCAGCATTTGGTTAAAGCGATTGGCTGCGCGAAGGACGAATTTCATACGCTGGCCAACCTCGGAAAGGTCTGCGCCTGGCGGGCTTCGTGCTCTGCCTGAATACGCGCCGTCATGCCCGCCGCATGCAGCAGCCCGCAGCCCACTTGCTTGGACGCAAATGCCGCCAGCCCGGCCCACTGAAAGCGTGAGTCGTGCAGCCACAAACGCGCATAGGCGGCATTGATGGCGCGGTTTCGTTCGATGGAATCGGCGATCAACACGCCGCCTGGGGCCACGATCTCTTCGGCTTCGCGCTGGTAGATGCGCCACAGACAATCACAAGTCAGTATGGGAACGTCGGTGATCATCATCTCGACGCCCAAGATTTCCATCTTGTGGGTTTTGCATTCATCCAGCGGTTTGATGTTTTCGTTGAGTTTTTCGTTATCGCTGGGATGGTCTTTGAAACACTGGGTCATGGGCCGACTCCATAGGGAATCTGGCGACCCTAACAGCCCCGGCAGTGCGCGGATCATCGCCAAATAAATCCAGACATCTCCTACTTTATTAGAGGATCAATCGCTCGGATTTTCTGCGGTTGGCGGGCGTTTATAACGCGCCTGCTTGCCTCAGGCGCGCGCGGCTCAGTGCGTCGTCAGACCGTCCAGCGATTTATCGACATAGGCTTTGGCCAGCTCCACCAAATGCGTCACCGATAACACCAGATCGCGCTGCAACCCGCTCAACCCCTTCCCCGCCTCATTCGCCGAAGCCCCCGCGCAGCGCAACAAGTCTGACGCTTGGGCCAAAGCCGCTTCTAAATTGACACTGTCGGGGATGGCATACATGGGCATGCCCGCGGGGCATAGAGGCTTAGGGGGGAGCAGGTAGTGGTCGAGGGCGCGATTAGCGGCGGCGCGGTCCAGCGACTGTGCATCGCCCTGAGCAGCATCGTGCAGGGTAAAACAGGGTGGGTCGGGGGTAATCTTTTTCATGGCACAACTCCGTATACATAAATGGAGCTGTCACCTGTCGCTACTAAACGAATGGGTGGCAGCCGTGCGCAGGTTAGTAGACCGGTGTATACGGAACCCGGCGCACCACAAGGGCGCCCTGCGCACGGCCACCATAACGCTTGGCCGAAAAAAAGCGCCTCGCTAAGGTGGCGCCTTACGCCGTATACAAAACCGGGCTACTAAACCCGACCGCTGATGGACAGCGATGGGCCGAGACTAGACCTCGATTTTGGCAGGCGCAAGCGAACAGGATTTTCTCGGAAGTTTCACTCAATTGAAAGGGACACGTCGTACGAATCACCTGATTTAGCAGCGCTTGTAGACCTTGCAGGTACGATTTTTTACTCAGAACGACCAGTAGGCAGAAGGCGCACTCGGGAGCACGCTTGTTTAACTGTCCTAACCCATCCTGAAGCCTGTCCATGTTGACTCATCATTACCGTTACGATCCTTTGAATCGCTTGAAGAAATGGCAGTCAATGCCTGTTGGTTGAGGTCAAACAAACAGAGTTAGGGCTGGCCAATTATTGATGCGCCTGCCGAGAGCCAGGCGCATGCTGGATAGTGCGTCGATAGACCATTCAGCGAACTATCGACATACACTTTGGCCCGCTCCACCCAATGCGTTACGGATAACACCGGGCTTGAAGCGTTGGCCATCTAATCAAGACGGACTACACTCGCCTATCACTAAAAAGTGAGAAGACTTATTGTTGGGGTATCAAAAAGTTAGGGGTGGCAGCGGCCGTCAAGCGATCATCAACGCAATCGTGAGTGTCATTTATAAGGCTGTGCGTATCGGTGCTGCCCAACAGGAGTGCCATATAAATGCTCTTCGATGAATGTCGCATCTTTTCTAATCTCTCGTAATGACTCGGGGCTTAGATGTTGCGTGCTTATGTTTTTATACGTGCCTTTATCCAGTAGCGTGGTCAAGCCTTGATGCGCCTTGACATATAATTCCTGTATAGCCTTATTGCCTTGGGCCGGAGTGTCTGCAAAGGGGTTGGCTGGCCGTAGTTGTTGTCTCTGAGCCTTGAATGAATCCATCCAGGCTAATAATCTTTCATTGGAGTTTGTTTTTGCCCCTTCGTCAATCGTCGTGTTAAACAGCTTATTGTTTTGATGTCTTCCAGGTACTGCCTGAAGTGGCACGCTGTCAGGCAAACTTCGAGCGGCTAACCCCTGCAATGGATTTTCAGGTATTTTTTTGGTAACGGCCAACGTTTTTTCAAGGGCGGTCGTGTCAAACTTTACCAAGCGCCACAGTGCGTTTACGTCCGGCTTTGAAACCAGGTTCAATATAACCATAGAGAAATGGCCGGTTGGGTCAACATGTGTCATTGGGTTTGCACTATACGCGTAAGCATTTATTCCGCCCTTGCCAAAAGGGCTCATGCTATCCGGGCTATTAAAACGCTTGAGTACAGGGTTAAAAGCACGGTAGCCATTACCCAACAAATAATGATGTGTGACGGGTTCGGGCCTTTCGCCATTAAAACCGACGGCAGATATTGAGTTATTGTCGGTAAGACGATGGCCGTAGGGGCAGTAGTCATAGCTGTCGAGCTGGTCTTTGCAAGAGGCGTTTAGTACCGACCCAGTTTGATTGGTGGTTAGCAGTGCAGTCGCACTTATTCCGTTCTCTACAATTTTTTGCGCCAATAAGGTTCCTGATTCGCGGAAAAAACTGATGTGTGTCTTAGGATGTATTTCATTGATTAACATGGCGTTTTTATAAAAACGCAGTTGAGGGCGCTCGGATGAATGTGTTGTGGCTAATCGATCCAGCGGGTCATAACGATATTCAATAAGCAGCTTATGGGTTTGCGCCAATGCCATGATTAATAACTCTCTATGAGGGAATAGATTATTGTCTACTCTTGAATATTCACGTCTACTGGTAAAACTGCCCGGCTGTAATGTGAATGCTCTTTTAAAGCGCAACCGTGCCCTTTAATAGCGCATCACTGATTCCGAGTGGGAGCGGTGACACTTGTTGTCTAGTGGTGCTACGTCATGGCTACAAGTGCTACCGATGTGCTCAACGATGCGGCCTTGCGTGCGAAGTCAACGTTTAAGCCGTGTGTAACGTGCCTGGGTTGCGCCTCCACGTAGACCCTTCGCGACGTCGTTTTCAGGTGTTGTTGAATGGCCATTCAAGTTTAGGCATGGCATTTGCGTTGTGTTTATCAAGCCCATTGATCAGAGGGCCAGAACAAGAGCCTGCGCCTGAGGCCATCACCCGCTTGTGTGAGGAGATACCGCGATGACGTCGTTCAACTCCGGGGCCCAACCCCAGAACCGTACGCCTCAATCCATCGGCTTTTTGCTGCTGGACAATTTCACGCTGATTTCCCTGGCGTCAGCGATTGAACCCTTGCGCATGGCCAACCAGTTGTCAGGTCGTGAGCTGTATCGCTGGAGCACCCTCAGCGCTGACGGCAGCCAGGTGTGGGCCAGCGACGGTCTGCAAGTGACCCCCGATGCCAGCATGCATAAGGCACCCGCGCTGGACATGGTAATTGTCTGCGGCGGTATCGGCATTCAACGCACGGTGACTCGCGAGCATGTGTCTTGGCTGCAAAGTCAGGCGCGCCAGTCGCGTCGCCTCGGCGCGGTGTGCACCGGCAGCTGGGCGCTGGCGTATGCCGGTTTGCTCGATGGCTTTGATTGCAGCGTGCACTGGGAATGCCTGGCGTCGATGCAAGAGGCCTTTCCTCGGGTGGCCATGAGCACACGGTTGTTCACCCTTGATCGCACCCGTTTTACCAGTTCGGGCGGCACCGCGCCGCTGGACATGATGCTGCACTTGATCAGCCGCGATCATGGCCGGGAGCTGTCGGCGGCCATCTCGGAAATGTTTGTGTATGAACGCATTCGCAATGAACAGGATCACCAGCGTGTGCCGCTTAAACATATGCTCGGCACCAATCAACCGAAGTTGCAGGAAATCGTCGCGCTGATGGAGGCCAATCTTGAAGAGCCGATCGATCTGGATGAACTGGCGGTGTACGTGACTGTGTCACGGCGCCAGTTGGAGCGGCTGTTTCAGAAGTATTTACACTGTTCGCCGTCGCGTTATTACCTCAAGTTGAGGTTGGTGCGCGCGCGTCAATTGCTCAAGCAAACGCCGATGTCGATTATTGAAGTGGCGGCAGTGTGCGGGTTTGTGTCGACGCCGCATTTTTCCAAGTGTTACCGCGAGTATTTCGGCATACCGCCACGCGATGAGCGTGTGGGTTCCAATACTGCGCAGCAGACCACGCTGGTGCAGATTCCTCAGTCATTACTGCTGGCTCCGTTGGCCGGGCCGCTGTCGGCGCTGAACCAGGCGCGCAACGAATCAACGTTTGTCAGTGTGAGAATTTAAAGCACTCACCAGCCCTCACCCTCAGGCATGGGGGGAGGTGCGATTGAACTGCGCGAGCCCTGGCAGCAGGTGTCGGTCAATCGCCTCGCGCACGGCGGGCAAAATCGTTGCGCTGCCGCTATAGAGCTTTTCGACCAGCCCTTTGAGCGCACGTGCGTTAGTGTCGTTTAATCCACAGACCACGGCTTTGCACGCCTCGTCTGCACTGCCCGACACGTCAAACCCCAGTGAACGCAGTTGGTTAAGCAAGTCGTGCTGATCAATCAAATCCGCGTGCATCATGCTTTTTATCCTTCTGTGAAACGCGTAGGAGCCTTGATTCTGGTAGGGCTTTGGCCACGGGGCAAGTAATGTGTCCGGTTTGCCTAACTGCAGGTCGTTTTGAGGCATCAGTGCTAGCCGCCTGTGCTTCGTGTCAGGGCCGTGTAAAGACCGTTTAATCACCACAAAGGTTGAGCCATGCTGGAGCGTCAGCAAATCAAAGAGCGTAAGTATCAATACAACAAACCCACCACAGGCCCGGAACATGTCGAGGCGCTGTATGAGGAATTGGCTGAAGGGGAAGACAAGGGCTCGGCTGTTACTCACAAGACCCTCAAGGGCTATGTGATTGAAATGGTTCAACTGATGCGCGCGTCCGCGCGTAGCAAAGGTCGGGATGAAGAGGAGCAGGAAAGCCATTTCTGGCGCGCCTTGATTCTGTTGGGGATGGCGGCGGCCGTGTTCATCTACCTGGCCCTTCAGGACAGCAGTGGATGGGACTGGTTGGACGAAAAACGCTTTGCCTTCAAAGTGACAGGAACGCTGCTGGCGTTGGTTTTTGTGTTGGTTCAGATCGAACGCACAGCGTTCTTCAAGGTGCTCTGGGGGTTCGGCTTTACCAAAGTTATCGTGTCCATCGGTGCCTCGGCGTTATTGGTGTTTTCCACGGGCAAGGCAGCTGGGGTGATTAACAGTGTATTTGGTATCGACGCGACGGCGTTTCCGCTAAGCCTAACGTTTATGACGGGGTTCATTTTTTTTAAAAACCTGTCGCCTTTCATCTTTCTTATCGGTGTATTTGCCGCGCTCCATGCCCTCAACTTATTTATGTGGTTCAAGGCGCTGCTCAAGGGTAAATACCCTGAGGGGCCCTTAGTCAGTTCTGCGACTTTTCTGTGGTTTGCGTGCATGGTGATGGGATTTTACTTTGGCTGGGGCGGCAATAAATTGAGCGCCGACCGCCTACCTGAAGTGGCCTACAAATTGGCTCACGTTCTGGATTTCAACAACAAACACAGTTGCGCCAATGTGCCGGGCAATGCTGCGGTTATCTTTCTCGGGCCCAGCCAGAATGTGGTGTTGACCGACTACCACCGAGTAGACGTTGACAGCGTGCAGGCCTTCTTTGAAGAAGACCTGGAAGTGCCGGCTTCCTTTGCCCGTGTCGAATGTGCCTTGAGTCAAAATACTTCAACCGTGGTCGAGCCACGGCCGCAGTGGCTTAACCCTTAAGCAACGCCGCGCACGCGGCCTTGAACGCTTCATGCTGATACTTGTTCAGCGTGGCGGGCAGTTCGAAGGCGTGTTTCTTGAATTGTGCGTTGAGGGTTTGCGGTGACAGTAGCTGCACCTCGCAATCGTCCAGCAACTGGAGAATGCCTTCAATTTTGAAGGTGGTAGGGCCGCCCGCGAACTCACCTTTTTTACTGCGTTTTTTGATGATGAGGCGGGTGATGCCCTGGGCTTTGACAAAGGCTGCCAGGCTGGCCGCGAAGGCTTTGACGCTGGCCGCGTCCTCATCGTCGTCGAGGGCGATTTTTTTGGTGGCAACGGCCACGTGCTCCAAGTTGGGCGTTACCAGAGCGAAGATTGCTTCGCTGCCTTTGATTTCAATACCGCAAATAGTCATAAAACAAACACTCATCGAGTTGAATACATCTGTAGCCGCAGCCTGCGGCAGCGGCTACAGGCCCTGTGTGCGCCTCACTCTTGGCCGATGGATTCCAAAAACTCTGAGCGATCGTCGCTGATGGCGGCCATGCAGTCATTCAGGGCGATGTTGTAGGTGTCTGTACCGGCCGTGGCCGGGAACACCGCAATGGCGCAATCGGCGTCACGCTGATGCAGCCACAGGGCTTGCGCGGCTTTGATCTTGCTGATGATGTTATTGAGTTGGGTCGGATTTGAGCCATACAACGAGTTCATGCGCGCCTGCAGGGCTTCGTAGTTTTCGGTCAGCAATTGCTCGGCGGCATTTTTGCTGAACACCGAACACGCCAGGGTTTGCTGGTCGTTTTCGACGGCATCACACGGGTTGTAGTCGGCATCATCGGCTGCGTAGGCGCCGCTGGTGATCAACGCCAAGGCCAGGAGAATCGATTTCATTGCGGCTTCCTAATCCAGAGTTGGGGCCGATTCTGGCTGATGCGTCGGCCAATGAACAGCCAAGGCGCTGATTGACGCTTTCGGCAATCGCGCTGTCGCTTTTGCACCCGGCTGTTTTTGACCCCAAGCCTATGCTGGCCCCAAAGCGCCGGCAGACGATTCGGCGCAGCCATCGCCGATAAGGGGACGCCTGATGAGCCCAGCCGAGTTGCACGCAGACAGCATCGTTATCGACGGGCTGATCATTGCCAAATGGAACCGCGACTTGTTTGAGGACATGCGCAAGGGCGGCCTGACCGCCGCCAATTGCACCGTGTCGGTGTGGGAAGGCTTCCAGGCCACCATCAACAATATTGTCGCCAGCCAGACCCTGATCCGCGAAAACAGCGATCTGGTGATCCCGGTGAAAACCACGGCCGACATTCGCCGCGCCAAGGAACAGGGCAAGACCGGGATTATTTTTGGCTTTCAGAATGCCCATGCGTTTGAAGACCAGCTGGGCTATATCGAGATCTTCAAGCAGCTGGGCGTGGGTGTGGTGCAGATGTGCTACAACACCCAGAATTTGGTGGGTACGGGTTGCTACGAACGCGATGGTGGACTGTCGGGGTTTGGTCGCGAAGTGGTGGCTGAAATGAACCGCGTGGGGATCATGTGCGACCTGTCCCATGTGGGTTCCACAACCTCTGAAGAGGTGATTCTGGAATCCAAAAAACCGGTCTGCTATTCGCACTGCCTGCCGTCCGGTTTGAAAGAACATCCTCGTAACAAATCCGATGCCGAACTCAAATTTATCGCCGACCACGGTGGCTTTGTTGGCGTGACCATGTTTGCGCCGTTTCTGGCCAAGGGCATCGACTCAACCATTGACGACTACGCCGAAGCCATCGAGTACACGATGAATATTGTCGGTGAAGACGCGATCGGTATTGGCACCGATTTCACCCAGGGGCACGGTCAGGAATTTTTCGAAATGCTGACCCACGACAAGGGCTACGCCCGCCGTCTGACCAGCTTTGGCAAGATCATCAACCCGCTGGGCATCCGCACCGTGGGCGAGTTCCCCAACCTCACCGAAACCTTGCTCAAGCGCGGCCACAGCGAACGCGTGGTGCGCAAGATCATGGGCGAGAACTGGGTCGGCGTCCTTAAGGACGTCTGGGGCGAGTAACCCAAACACACTTTATGCGTAGCAGCTGCCGAAGGCTGCGTCCGACTGCGAAGCAGTCGTAAACCACATTGCACATGCATCCTGTAAGGGCGCGGTTTCCGATTTTACGGCCGCTTCGCGCCCGAACGCAGCCTTCGGCAGCTGCTACGGGACTCAATCATTCTTTGGAGTTTGATGTCATGGCTAAAATCGCCCCGCAATTGCCTATCGAAGTCGACAGCGAAACCGGTGTCTGGACCTCCGACGCGCTGCCCATGCTCTATGTGCCGCGTCACTTTTTCGTCAATAACCACATGGGCATTGAAGAGGTGCTGGGGGCCGAGGCCTATGCCGAGATTCTTTATAAGGCCGGTTACAAGTCAGCTTGGCATTGGTGCGAAAAAGAAGCGGAATGCCACGGACTTGAGGGCGTTGCGGTATTCGAACATTACATGAAGCGTTTGTCGCAACGCGGCTGGGGGCTGTTCACGCTGCTGGACATCGACCTCGATCAGGGCACGGCCACGATCAAGCTTGAACACTCCTGTTTCGTCTATGTGTACGGCAAGGTAGGGCGCAAGGTGGATTACATGTTCACGGGCTGGTTTGCCGGCGCGATGGATCAAATTCTGCACGCTCGTGGCAGCAGCCTTCGCACCGTGGCGGAGCAGGTCTATAGCGGTTCGGAAGAAGGCCGCGACCACGGTCTGTTTATCGTCAAGCCGTTGTAAGCCGAGGATCGGGATATGGCGTTCGAAGCAATGTTTGAGCCGATTCAAATCGGTAAGCTGACCATCCGCAACCGCGTGCTGAGCACCGCTCACGCTGAGGTGTATGCCACCGACGGCGGCATGACCACCGAGCGTTATGTGCAGTACTACGAAGAAAAAGCCAAGGGCGGTATCGGTCTGGCCATCTGCGGTGGCTCTTCAGTGGTGGCCATCGACAGCCCGCAAGAGTGGTGGAGTTCGGTCAACCTGAGCACTGATCGCATCATCCCGCACTTCCAGAATTTGGCCGATGCCATGCACAAGCACGGGGCCAAGATCATGATCCAGATTACCCACATGGGCCGTCGCTCACGCTGGGATGGGTTCAACTGGCCGACCCTGATGTCGCCCTCCGGTGTGCGTGAGCCGGTGCACCGGGCCACGTGCAAGACCATTGAGCCGGAAGAGATCTGGCGCATCATCGGCAATTACGCCAGCGCCGCAGGCCGGGCCAAGGCCGGTGGGCTTGACGGGGTGGAGCTGTCGGCGGTGCATCAGCACATGATCGACCAGTTCTGGAGCCCGCGTGTGAACAAGCGCACCGATGAATGGGGCGGCAGTTTTGAAAATCGCATGCGTTTTGGTCTCGAAGTGCTCAAGGCTGTGCGTGCTGAAGTCGGCCCGGATTTCTGCGTGGGCATCCGCCTGTGTGGCGATGAATTCCACCCCGACGGCCTCAGTCATGAAGACATGAAACAGATTGCCAAGTATTACGACGACACCGGCATGCTCGATTTTATCGGCGTGGTCGGTTCGGGCTGCGACACCCATAACACGCTGGCCAACGTGATCCCCAACATGAGTTACCCACCGGAGCCTTTTTTGCACTTGGCGGCGGGCATCAAGGAGGTGGTCAAGGCGCCAGTGCTGCACGCACAAAACATCAAGGACCCGAATCAGGCCACGCGGATTCTGGAGGGCGGCTACGTGGACATGGTCGGCATGACCCGTGCGCATATTGCCGATCCGCACCTGATTGCCAAAATAAAAATGGGCCAGGTCGACCAGATCAAACAATGCGTGGGCGCCAACTACTGCATCGACCGCCAGTACCAAGGGTTGGACGTGCTGTGCATTCAAAACGCCGCGACGTCGCGTGAATACATGGGCGTGCCGCACATTATTCAGAAAACCGCCGGGCCTAAACGCATGGTGGTGATCGTTGGCGCAGGGCCTGCGGGCATGGAAGCGGCGCGGGTGGCCGCTGAACGCGGGCATGACGTGACGCTTTTCGAGAAAAAAGACGCCATTGGCGGGCAAATCACCACAGCGTCCAAAGCGCCACAGCGCGATCAAATGGCGGGCATCACGCGCTGGTTTCAATTGGAGCTGGCGCGTTTGAACGTCGATGTGCGGTTGGGCACGGCGGCGGATGTGCCGACGATTCTGGACCTGCGCCCGGACATCGTGGTGCTGGCGGTCGGCGGTCACCCCTTTGTGGAGCAGAACGAGCACTGGGGGGCGGCGCAAGGGCTGGTGGTGAGCAGTTGGGACGTGCTCGACGGCAAAGTCGCGCCGGGCAAAAACGTGTTGGTGTACGACACCATTTGCGAATTTACCGGGATGTCGGTGGCCGACTTTGCCGCGGACAAGGGGGCACGGGTCGAGATCGTGACTGACGACACCAAGCCCGGTGTGGCGATTGGCGGCACGTCTTTCCCCACCTATTACCGCAGCCTGTACCCCAAAGAAGTGATCATGACCGGCGACATGATGCTGGAGAAGGTCTACCGCGAAGGCGAGCAGTTGGTCGCCGTGCTGGAGAACGAATACACGGGGGCCAAAGAAGAGCGGGTGGTCGATCAGGTGATCATTGAAAACGGCGTGCGCCCGGATGAAGCACTGTATTACGCGCTTAAACCGGACTCACGCAACAAGGGCCAGATCGACGTTGAAGCCTTGTTCGCGATCACGCCGCAGCCGTGTTTGAGTGAGGCGGGTGAGGGTTACTTGCTGTTTCGCATCGGTGACTGCGTGGCGCAGCGCAACGTGCATGCAGCGATCTATGACGCGCTGCGGTTGTGCAAGGATTTTTGAGTACACCGTGGCCCTCACCCTAACCCTCTCCCAGAGGGAGAGGGGACTGGACACTGGCGTTGCGGCTTTCACCGTTCGGCCCCCTCTCCCTCTGGGAGAGGGCTGGGGTGAGGGTCGTGTGACCACACCGAATTTCAAGGGGAGCCCCCCATGCTGAATGTCCTACTGCCTCTGCTGCTCTTCGCCGCGCTCAGCCTGGCCATCATCGGCGCCTTTCGCCGGCTCAAGCTGTGGCGCCAGGGTCGCCCGTCCAAAGTTGATCTGCTTGGCGGCCTGCTGGCCATGCCGCGTCGGTACAGGGTCGACCTGCATCACGTCGTTGCCCGCGATAAATACATGGCCAACACCCACGTCGCCACGGCGGGCGGCTTTGTGTTGGCGGCACTGCTGGCCCTATTGGTGCACGGCCTGGGCCTGCATAACCGCATCCTCGGCTACGCGTTGCTGTTCGCCACGGCGCTGATGTTCATTGGCGCACTGTTCGTCTGCAAACGTCGCCTCAATCCCCCTACGCGCCTGTCCAAAGGCCCGTGGATGCGCCTGCCTAAAAGCTTGCTGGTGTTCTCGGCCAGTTTTTTCATCCTCACCTTGCCCGTTACGGGCTTGTTGCCAGAAGGCTTTGGCGGCGGGTTGCTGGCCACGGTGTTGGCCGTCGGGGTGGCGTGGGGCGTGTCAGAACTGTTCTTGGGCATGACCTGGGGCGGGCCGATGAAGCACGCCTTCGCAGGTGCCCTGCATCTGGCCTGGCACCGCCGTGCGGAGCGCTTTGGTGGCGGTCGCTCCACGGGTTTAAAACCTCTGGACCTGAATGACCGCAGCGCGCCTTTGGGAGTCGAAAAGCCCAAGGACTTCACCTGGAACCAACTGCTCGGTTTCGACGCCTGCGTGCAATGCGGCAAGTGCGAAGCTGCGTGTCCGGCATTCGCCGCAGGCCAGCCGCTCAATCCGAAAAAGCTGATTCAAGACATGGTCGTCGGGTTGGCGGGCGGCACAGATGCGCAATTTGCCGGCAGCCCCTACCCCGGCAAGCCGATTGGCGAACATGGCGGCAACCCGCATCAACCCATCGTCAATGGCCTGGTCGACGCTGACACCTTGTGGTCGTGCACCACCTGCCGGGCCTGTGTTGAAGAGTGCCCGATGATGATCGAACACGTGGACGCCATCGTCGACATGCGCCGCTTCCTTACCCTGGAAAAAGGCGCCACCCCGAACAACGGTGCACAAGTGCTCGATAACCTGATCGCCACGGACAACCCCGGCGGCTTTGCCCCCGGCGGACGGATGAACTGGGCGGCCGATTTGAGCCTCGACGTGATGCGCGACAAACCGTCGGTGGACGTACTGTTTTGGGTCGGTGACGGCGCCTTTGATATGCGTAACCAGCGCACCTTGCGTGCTTTCGTCAAAGTGCTGAAAGCGGCGGGCGTGAACTTTGCGGTGCTGGGCCTGGAGGAACGCGACAGCGGTGACGTCGCCCGGCGTCTGGGCGATGAAGCCACGTTTCAAGGGCTGGCTAAACGCAATATCCAGACGCTGGCGCAGTACCGGTTCAACCGTATCGTCACCTGTGACCCGCACAGTTTGCATGTGTTGAAAAACGAGTACGGCGCGTTTGGCGGCGACTACCAGGTTCACCATCACAGCACCTATATGGCCGAACTGATCAAGGCCGATTTACTGGATTTGAAGGCTGACACGGGCGGCAGTATGACCTATCACGACCCCTGTTACCTGGGCCGTTATAACGGCGAATACGAGGCCCCGCGCACGGTGTTGCGTGCGTTGGGTATCGAGGTCAAAGAGATGCAGCGTTCGGGGTTTCGGTCGCGCTGCTGTGGCGGCGGTGGTGGGGCGCCGATCACCGACATTCCCGGCAAACAGCGCATTCCCGACATGCGCATGGACGATATTCGCGAGACAGGTGCCGAGCGGGTGGCGGTGGGCTGCCCGCAATGCACGGCGATGCTTGAAGGCGTGGTCGAACCACGGCCGCAGATCAAGGACATTGCCGAACTGGTGGCCGATGCCCTGATCGAGCCCGTTGCGCCCGCCCAACCGGCTAAACGCCTGGAACCTGAGGTGATCACATGAGTGACCTTATACGCCGCGACCCGCGTGCCGAGCGTATCGCGCGCAATCGTCTGCATCCGTTGCATGCCGCGATGCAACCGGCGCAATCGACCTGGATGGGGCCCAACGGGGTGATGCGCAAAAACGTCCACGCCGTCGGTTTTATCGGTCCTAACGGCATAAAACGCATCGATCGCAGCGGCGCGCAGCAGGCTGGCGTCGGCAAGCGTTCAGCCAGCAGTGAGGTGATCTTGCCGCTGCATCTAGTACCCGCCCCGGCGTTTTACATTGCCGTGGTGCCGGACATGATCGGCGGCCGCTTGAGCAGCCACGACCGTGACCTGCTGGGGCTGGCCCGACAACTCGCAGGTGCAGACGGTGCGGTGTTGGCGGTGGTGTTTGGCGAGTCACGAGAAACCGCGTTTGCCACCGCGGGCGTTGACCGGTTATTGCTGCTCGGCAACCCAGGTTATGCACCGGAGCAACAGGTTGAGGGGTTGCAGGCTGTGGATAACCAGTTTGCGCCCAAGCATTGGTTATTGCCGGACAGCCGCGCAGGCGGTGGGGAGTTAGGGCGGCGTTTTGCCGCTCGTATGGGCGAGCGACCGGCTACGCGGGTGTGGCAGATCAAGGACGGTCACTGTATCGGCCGTGCAGGAGCGGGTTTGCAGGACGTGGTGCGGGGTGTGCCGCGCATCATTCTGGCGACAGGCGAATGTGCAGAGCCCGTGAGTGACAGCCGGTACGAAGCGCTTGAAGTGCAGTTATCCACAGCGGTGGTGCCATGTTTGGCGCGTATTGAGGATTTAGGCGCGGTGGAGGTGGACTCGGGGGCCATTCCCATGGCGCAAGCGGAATTCATTCTCAGCGGTGGCAATGGCGTTAAAGACTGGGCACTTTTCCACAGGGCGGCTGCGGCCTTGGGGGCGACGGAGGGTGCCTCGCGGGTGGCCGTGGACGATGGTTTTATGGGGCGCGAGCGGCAGGTGGGTGCCAGTGGTACGTGGGTGACCGCTCGGGTGTATGTGGCGGTGGGCATCAGTGGCGCGATCCAGCACCTGCAAGGCATTGGCGCCTGCGACAAGGTGGTGGCCATTAACCTGGACCCGGCTTGCGACATGATCAAACGGGCGGATTTGTCGGTGATTGGGGACGGTGCGGCGATTCTTCAGGCATTGATAGTGGCTGTGGATAAGTGGCGGCAAGAGAGTAAGCGTGATGCCGCCTAGAAGCCCCTCACCCTAGCCCTCTCCCATAGGGAGAGGGAACTGACCGCATGCAGACTGAAGAACACCAGAAACCAGTCCCCTCTCCCATAGGGAGAGGGAACTGACCGCATGCAGACTGAAGAACACCACAAACCAGTCCCCTCTCCCTCCGGGAGAGGGCTAGGGTGAGGGGCTTTTGATTTGGAGATTAAACAATGACCATCGCCACTGTTGCACTGGTATCCATCGGCGCACACCCGGCTTCGGGCCGCCCTCGACGAGCCGAACACGATGCCCGTGCCGTCGAACTGGGCCTGCAATTGGCTGGGGATAACCTGCACGTGCTACACGCGGGCAACCCCCATGAGCCGGCATTACGGGCCTATCTGGGCATGGGCCTGTCCGAATTGCACGTGCTGGAACAACCTGCGGGGGCCGATGCACTGCCAGCGTTAACAGACTATTTGCGTGAATCCGGTGTGCAACTGGTGCTCGCCGGCAGTCAGGCTGAAACCGGCGAAGGATCGGGCATGTTGCCCTATCTGTTGGCCGAGCAATTGGGTTGGCCCTTGCTGGTGGGCATCGCGCACATTGAATCTATCCACAACGGTGTCGCGCTGGTGCTGCAAGCGCTGCCCCGAGGCCAGCGGCGTCGTCTGAAAGTACGCCTGCCCTTTATGGCCACTGTGGATAACGCCGCCCCCAAAGCCCGACAAAGCGCTTATGGCCCAGCCACGCGGGGGGAAGTGAATGTAGAAACAGTGGATGTGGCGGTGGAGGAGTTATCCACATCACCGCTTTTCCAGCCTGCCAAGCCCCGCCCCAAGCGTTTGAAAGTGATTAAGGCCAAAAGTGCTGCCGAGCGCATGAAAGCAGCCACGGCCAAGACCGTGGGTGGTTCTGGCCAAGTGCTCAAGGGTGTGACGGCAGAAGAGGGCGCCGAAGCCATTTTGAAGTTATTCATCGAGGAAGGTGTGATTCGCTGACTTGCCCACAAAGTCTGTTAGCGCTTATGTGGATAAGTTGTTTGCTGTCGGCTAAGCGCCATACAGCACGCGGCTTCCATGCTTCTGATCAAAAAATAGACAATTGACCTAGTTATGCACTGCGTGACGGCTTAACCCTTGAATTATGGTGCTTTAAAAGGGTTTTCCACAAAGAAAAGGTGCGGTGCATAAGTTGCGCACATTCTCTGTTGGCGGTTATGTGGATAAGGTGTTCGCTTGTGGCTGTAAGCCACGAATAACGTGGCTTACACTGAGTTGTACAAAAAATAGCCAATCGGGCTTCAAGCCTGGAATTGTCCACTTCCCCACAATTGCTGTGGGTGTGCCTGTGGATAAGATGTTGGTGAACTGCTGCGGCCCTTTGAATGCAGAGGGTAGAGCGATCTGGTTAAAAAATGACCACTTCGCGTAACAATTGGATATAAAGGCCTTTGACGCGTGTATTGCAGCGTTAAAGCGGTTCACGCTAAAAAAGCGCTTCCTTCTAGGGAGTCACTTTTTATGGCCGTTTTTATGCGTCCAGCTCAACGCAGCGATGCGCGTGAGATTGCTCGTTTGTTTCAAATTTCGTCTGAAGGCTGTGCCGATTACATCTGGAGTTTAATCGCAGAGCCAGGGCAACCCTTGTTGGACGTAGGCGAGATGCGCTATGCACGTGAGGGGGTTATTTTTTCTTACGAAAACTGCCGGATCGCCGAAGCTGAGGGTCAGGTCATCGGCATGATGCACAGTTTTGAAATGCGCCACGATCCCGAGGCACAGCCAGAAACCGACCCGGTGCTGGCGGCCTACGCGGATATGGAAATACCCGACACCCTTTATATTTCAAGCCTGGCGTTGCATGAGGGCTGGCGCAACCGTGGGTTAGGCCAGCAGTTTCTAAAGCACGCGCATGCGCGTTGTAGGGAGTTGGGTCTCAAGGGCTTGAGTCTGATCGACTATGAAGCCAACAGCGGCGCCCGGCGTTTTTACGAGCGCCATGGATTCGAGATCGTCAAGACGTGCGAGGTTGTGCCCCACCCGTTGATTCGTGTCACCGGGAAGGCGCATTTGATGTATTGCCCGCATGGTGAGAGCTATTGAGCTACTGCCCCTTTTAGGTACGGTGCGGGCGCAGCGCCCAAATTGTTGAGCAAGCGCTCGCTGTACCAGTCGATAAAGTTGACCACGCCAAACTCGTAAGTTTTGGAATACGGCCCCGGTTGGTAGGCGATGGAGTTGATGCCGCGCTGGTTCTCCTCGGCCAGTCGGCGGTCTTGATCGTTGGTGGCGTCCCAGACTTTGCGCATCCGCTCTACGTCGTAATCCACCCCTTCGACCGCGTCCTTGTGCACCAGCCATTTGGTGGTCACGACGGTTTCTTGTGCGCTGATGGGCCACACGGTGAACACAATGATGTGGTCGCCCATGCAGTGGTTCCACGAGTGGGGCAGGTGCAGGATGCGCATCGAGCCCAAATCCGGGTTTTTGATTCGGCCCATCAGTTTGGTGCAGCCCTGCTTGCCATCCAGCGTCATTGATACCGTGCCCTTGAGCAGGGGCATGCGCACGATGCGGTTACGCAGGCCAAAGCTGGCGTGGGCATAAGGAATCTTTTCGGCGTCCCACGCCGCTGCCGAGGCGGCTACGTGATCTTTGAACGCCTGATCGGCACGCGGGTCGGTGACGTCATCCCACTCGAGCAGGGTTTTCAGCAGCTCGGGGTGTGACGCGTTGCAGTGATAGCACTCGCGGTTGTTTTCCAGCACCAGTTTCCAGTTGGCTTTTTCAACCAGGGTGGTTTGAATCGCCACCTTGGTGTTCTCCATGTCGTAGGGTTCCATGTAGTGATCGAGCGTTGCCAGAAACTCGTCGATGGCGGGCGGGTTGTCGGCCAAGCTGATAAAGATGTAGCCGCCAGCGGTCTTCACGTTCACAGGTTTGAGGCCGTACTGCTTCATGTCGAAATCGGCGCCCATCTCCGTGCCGGCAAACAGCAGGCGCCCGTCCAGCTCGTAGGTCCATTGGTGGTAATGGCATACCAGCTTCGCCACTTTGCCTTTTTCGAGGGTACACAGCCGTGAGCCACGATGGCGGCACACGTTATGGAAAGCATGCACCTGACCCTCGGCACCGCGAATGACGATGATCGGGTTGTTGCCCACTTGCAGGGTCAGGAAGTTGCCTTTGGTCGGGATCTCGCAGGTCATACCAGCAATCAACCATTCCTTCTGGAAGATTTCCTGCATGTCGATCTCGAACAATCGCTCGTCGTTGTAGAACGGCTGCGGCAACGAAAACGTCCGTTCGCGGCTGTGCAGCATCTGGGCGGTGGCCAGGCGTGCGGGTTCCAGCGGGTCGCCCAGGCTCAGGGTGGCGGTGATGTCCATCGTTGTCGTCCTCATGGCCATCGGGTGTGGCCTGGCAGTGGCTGATCAGTTGCGCTGAGTGTGCGTTCAGCGCGTGGGGATGCCATATCCACGGGCGACATGGCCCCATCTGTTGACGACGCGTGAGGGCCTGTTTTCAGGGGCTGGTCGCGATAAGTATGTGAATGTCGCGAATAGGTAAATGGTCGCCTCGGGGCCTGCGCAGAATCGCCAGCATGAGGCCGGTAGTCGGCCGTGGAGAAGCGCATGTCCAACAGCTTTCTGAACCCGGTGACCACCCAGACCTGGGCCAATGGCCGCCACATCGTGCGTTGCGTCAAAGTGATTCAGGAAACCTGGGATGTGCGCACCTTTTGCTTCATGGCGGATCAGCCGATTCTGTTCTTTTTCAAGCCGGGGCAGTTCGTGACCCTGGAGCTGGAAATCGACGGTGAGGCGCTCATGCGCTCGTACACCATCTCCAGCTCGCCTTCGGTTCCGTACAGCTTTTCGGTGACCATCAAGCGCGTGCCGGGCGGGCGCGTGTCCAACTGGCTGCACGACACGCTGCAAGAAGGTCAGGAACTGGCGGTGCATGGCCCGGTGGGGTTATTCAACGCCATCGATGCGCCGAGCCCCAAGGTGTTGTATTTGAGCGGTGGCGTGGGAATCACCCCGGTTATGTCGATGGCGCGCTGGTTTTATGACACCAACGCCAATGTCGACATGGTGTTTATCCACAGCGCCCGCTCGCCCAAAGACATCATTTACCACCGCGAGCTGGAGCACATGGCATCGCGTATCGACAACTTCAGCTTGCACCTGATCTGTGAAAAACACGGGTTGGGCGAGCCGTGGGCGGGGTATCGCGGGTATTTGAATCACAAGATGCTCGATTTGATGGCCCCCGATTTTATGGAGCGCGAAGTGTTTTGCTGCGGGCCGACGCCGTACATGAATGCGGTCAAACGCCTGTTGGAAACCAATGGCTTTGAGATGAGCCGTTACCACGAAGAGTCTTTTGGCGCGACGCCGCCCGAAGCGCGGGCCGATGCGGTGGAACAGGCCGAGCAGGCGGCCGATGCGCCGGAGCTGGACGTGGCGGACTTGAATCAGGTGGAGTTCACCGCATCCGGTAAAAGCATCCGCGTGGGCCCGGCCGAAACGGTGCACGCGGCGGCGGCCAAGTTGGGTTTGTTGATTCCCAAAGCGTGCGGCATGGGCATTTGCGGCACCTGCAAAGTGCTCAAGCTGGGCGGCGAAGTGGAGATGGAGCACAACGGCGGCATCACCGACGAAGACGTGGCAGACGGTTACATTTTGTCGTGCTGTAGCGTGCCCAAAGGGGATGTGAGGATTGAATTCTAGTGGCTAGCTACCAGGAATGGCCGGTGGCGGGTGGCTCTTAACTTGAGGCTTGCAGCTTGCAGCTAAGTCACCGCCCGGGGAACCGAGAACCCCATAAATAGTCTTTAAAGCTCATATGCAAAGGTCACCGCTAGCTTAGCCGGTGACTTTTCTTTATCGTACGCGCCCTCTGAAACTGCTTGAGAACATCACTATGATTGAGTCATCCCTTAGCAAACTGGAACAACTGGTCAGCGATCTGGTTCAGCAAAAGCAAGAGCTGCTGGACACCAACGCTCAACTGAACGCGGAACTGGTTCAGGCCAAAGACGAAAACGAAAGCCTGCAACTGAGCCTGATGGAACAGGAAGAGAAGCAAGGCGCTACGGCTGCCCGTATTCAAGCACTGGTTGATCGCGCGAGCGTGAGCCCTGTCAACGCATGAGCGTGGACAGAGACGGTGTAAACGTCGTCTCGATTCTGGGTAACGACTACACGATCAAAGCGCCGGAAGGGGAACAGCAAACCCTGATGGCCGCCACGGTCATGTTGAAGGCAGCCCTGGCCGAAACGAAAAGAAAGTACCCGAGCTTGATCGGGGACAAATTGTTGGTATTGGCCGCGTTGAACCTGTGTTCCCAGCAGATTGAATTGCAGCTGTGCCACAAACAGGAACTCGACCGTTATCAAGAGCAAGTCAGCGCCACGGTCGATGTGATTGAGCGAACCCTCGGACAAGTCTGATTATTCGCAAAATTCTGTAGCCGCTGCCGCAGGCTGCGATGGGTTGCGCAGCGACCCCAAGATGCTGAAGGTCCTGTGGACCTTATCGCAGCCTTCGGCAGCGGCTACAGAGAACTAGCGCTTTTACCCCGCCATCACTTCGCGAATATCGGCCGCCAGTTCCCGCACGCGGGCTTCCTCGGTGTCCCATGAGCACATAAACCGTGCCCCGCCTTTGCCAATAAAGGTATAGAAGCGCCAGCCCTTGGCCGTCAATGCCACCACGGCCGGTTCTGACAGTTGCAGAAACACACCGTTGGCCTCCACCGGGAACATCAACTCAACCCCCGGAATGTCACTGACCAACTGACTCAACAACTGCGCGCAATGGTTAGCGTGGCGCGAGTGTTTCAGCCAGGCATCATTCTCCAGCAGGCCCACCCACGGGGCAGACAAAAAGCGCATCTTGGACGCCAATTGGCCGGCCTGTTTGCAGCGGTAGTCAAAATCCACCGCCAGATCATGGTTGAAGAACAAAATCGCCTCGCCCACCGCCATGCCATTTTTAGTCCCGCCAAAGCACAGCACATCGACCCCGGCTTTCCAGCTCAGGTCAGCCGGTGAGCAGCCGAGAAAGGCGCAGGCGTTGGAAAAGCGTGCGCCATCCATGTGCAGCAACAGGCCCAACTCTTTACAGGTCGCGCTGATGGCGCGGATTTCTTCCGGGCGGTAAACGCTGCCCACTTCCGTGGCCTGGGTGATGGTCACCACACGCGGTTTTGGGTAGTGAATGTCTTTGCGCTTGAGGGCAATTTCACGGATCGACTCAGGCGTGATCTTGCCGTTTTCAGTGCGGGCAATCAGCAGTTTCGAGCCGTTGGAAAAGAACTCCGGCGCGCCGCATTCGTCGGTCTCAACGTGGGCAGTTTCGGAGCAGATCACGCTGTGGAAGCTCTGGCACAGCGACGACAGGGCCAGCGAATTGGCCGCCGTGCCGTTAAAGGCAAAAAACACCTCACAGTCGGTCTCGAACAGATTGCGAAAGTCATTGGCGGCGCGCAGGGTCCACTCATCGTCGCCGTAGGAGCGCTGGTGGCCGTGGTTGGCTTTTTCCATGGCAGACCAGACTTCAGGGCAGATACCGGAGTAGTTGTCGCTGGCGAATTGTTGGCTCTTGTCAGTCATTTTCCGGGTCCTGGGTCGAAGATCGTGATGCACTTTATCCAAGAATCCGCCGGGTGCACAGGCACGACTCAAGATGCGGAAAGATCCTACATATAAATAACCCTACATCGTGTTAAAACGCAGAACTGACTTTATTGACTGATTTATTAATTAAGGTTGGTGCAACTGCGCAACTTCTTGCGCACTTTTATTTGCTGTTTGTCATTTTATGAAACAACTAACGATTTCTACACGAAATTAAACGTATTGAACTTCGGGTGAGCGATCACCGTGAAGTTTGAGCTGCCTATCACCTCGTGAACAGCGTCACTGATATTGCCCGTTGCAACTCTTTGTCCTACAGGAGTCTGATGCATGATCAAGCGACCTCTAAAAAACCCCAACGACCTCAAGCTCAGACGCACCGATGCCAAAGTGGCCTTGGGCGTCTGCCCGTTAATGAAAAGCACCGTGCAACTGCTGCCCCTGCGTTATGGGCTGGTGGATAACCCGGCGCTCGAC
>NZ_JBJGEJ010000027.1:0-32170 GCF_045062345.1 Pseudomonas sp. 2024-210
GCCAACCGATTTTTTGCAGATTTTGGGTGCGGCGTTTATCCAGGCGAAACACTTCGTTGTCGGCGGCGCTGCCGTTCATGATCCCCGAGCCCAAGGCGGTTCCGCCTGAGCCCCCGAGGCCGATGCCGGGCAGGGTTTTTTCAACGAAGTCGGCCAGCACATTACGCCACACCAGCACCCGCACAGTGAGGCCTTGCTTGCCTTTGGCCGCCAGTAAGTCTCCGACTCGCAAGCCTCCGGGGCGTTTGAGGCGCATGGCCGGGTCAAAGCCCCAGGTGATGATGTCGACACTGTGCCGGGCGTTCTCGATGGCGTTATGAACCGCGCCAAAGGCAGCTTGGCCGTTGACCAGCGGCTCGGTCAGCACTCCGGCGCGGGGCGGGTAATAGGAGGTGTTGGCGAACCAGTCCATCGTCAGGTTGATGGGCTCGTTGGAGTTTGGATCGATCCGGAACGATTCGGGGGGGTAGGGATAGCTCATGTGCCCGGCTCCTCGTTGGCGAAGGGCTGTGCAGGCGATTGTTCGAGCGGGGATGTAGCTTTCGGAATGAATGGAAGCCGGGACAATGAGCGAGGCATAGAGATTCCTTGCGCGAGGGAGGTCTGAATCGGGTCAGAACTCAGTAGGTCGCGAAGGTAACAACCACAGATGCACGCTGGATGTAGGACACCTCTGGTGATTCAAAGGCCAAGAGCGGGAATTGCGTAGGATTAATCGAGTATTGGATGGGGTTATTGAGTGATTGGCGATGGATGTATGACGTCAGCGCTACCGATCGCAGACTTCGTTCCTCAACAGCGGCTACATGAGCAAGAGCGTAAGCGAGCTTTTGATTTGGCCTTTGATCTTGATCTGCCGCACCTTCGGGAGGCCGAGCTCGCCTAGGCTGGCTCGGCACCACCATGACAGCACCTGCGTCCAGCCATCCTGTGATGGGCCTCAGTGTCGTCCCCACTGTTTCAGTGGCGGCAGTGAGAGAGTTAAACACTCAAAATTAAAAGCTGGTTTTCCCTCATTTGAATTCGGGATATTTCGTAAGTGTTTGCCAATTGCGGGGCCATCTGGGCGACGCCTAAAGTCATCGCTCGCTTTAGAGTGACCAGGTTTGGTGACCTTGAAGACATTTAGAATCGCCACCGTTGCAATGATTCTGCTGCGTGATGGCTGCGACTTGCTGGATGTATTGGGATGGCGCTTGCGCCCCGAGTAAACGAGCGCTGCGCACTCGGACGTCGCCTGCGGCAACTGCTACGGGTAGTGAGCGCTCGCAGGTGCTGTTTTTCAACTAGAGTTCCCCTCACTCATCCACAGACACGAGAGGGATATTCATGACTGCACTGGACGTTTTTTGGGTCGGATTGGGAGGCGGCCTCGGCTCGCTGTTGCGCTGGTGGATCGGCCTGCGCGTCGGGCAGTTTTATAAGGGGCCATTTCCGCTGGGGACCTTTTTGATCAACGTCAGCGGGGCCTTTGTCATCGGCTATTTGAGCATTCTGTTCACGGTCGATTGGCGCGACCGCTACGGCGATTTAATGAACGCCGCCGTGCTCACCGGCATCCTCGGCGGATACACCACGTTTAGCAGCATGCAACTGGATGCCGCCAAACTGGCCAAGGCCAAAGACCGCGCATGGGCTGCCGGTTATTTGATTATCTCGGTTCTGGTCGGTCTGGCCGCCGCCGCATTCGGCGCCTGGCTGGCGCGCTGACTCTGGAGTTCTCGTTATGTTGAATATGATCATTCTGATCTTCGTCGGCGGCGCGTTTGGCGCCATGTGCCGAGAGTTTGTGATGCTGTCAGTGCCGCGTCTGGCCGATGGCTTTCCCATGGATATTTTCGTCGCCAATATCGTCGCTGCCTTTTTGCTGGGCATCGCCACTTCGCTGTTCAAGAGCAATCGCATCAATCAATACGTGCACGTGATGGTCGGCACCGGGATCATGGGCGGCTTGTCGACGTTCTCAAGCTTTGTGTTTGGCGCCGTGGAAATGATGAAAGACCCGGGCAGTGTGTTTGTTTCAATCTGCTATCTGGTCATCAGTCTGGTGATCGGTTTTGCCGCCGTCGAACTGGGCTTGATGGCGGGGGCGAAGGTGTCGCCTTTACCCGACACGGATGCTTCGCACTGAGATAACCCGCACAAAAAAAAACCTCGATAATCGAGGGTTTTTTTATGCCGCCGCGAAGGCTTCAGGCGAGTGAAGTGCGTTTGCCAAAGAACATTTCGGTGATCAGGTCGTTGTTGATTTGATCACCCTGCAGGGTTCGCACCAGCAGTTCACTGCCCAGCAAAGGCAACGAAAGCACCATGGTCGGGTTGACGCGTTTGACCTTGGGCATGTTGCGGGTTTCGTTGACCAGGGCAATCACTTGAGTATCGTCGCCAGCCACTTCTTTGGCCGCCAGAATGGTGAAGACGTTTTCGGCATCGCTGTCACCCAGGGTCACGATGTACTTGGCATCCGCCGCACCGGCCATTTTGAGGGTGGAGGCTGCCGATGGGTCCCCCTCGATAACGTCGGCGTGCTCCGGCAGGTCATGCTGGCTGCCGGGCGCTGCTACGACGGTGACGTGCTCACCGCGGTCAGTCAGGCCTTTGTAGACGTTTTGGGCCAGTGAACCAACGCCGACCAGGATGTAGTGATTTTTACGGGACATGTGAGTAATCCTGCCTTTAACGATTCGTTGGATGTTGTTGCTGATCAGTGGGCCGGCGATGGACGCCACCGAGATCGCGAAGATGGTGATGCCCAGAACAATCACGGTAAGGGTGAAGAAGCGGGCGTCGGTGGTGTGCGGCACGATGTCACCGAAGCCGACGGTCGACATCACCACAATGGCGAAGTAGAACGCTGAGGGCAGGTCCGTCACCTCAGGCGCGAACTGGTCGCCTATATACAGGGTGCCAAGGGTGCTGTAGACGATCAGCGAGGCGATGCTGACGATCGCAAAAAAGCTGCCGGTCGCCAGGCTGTAGTGGTCGAATCTGCGCCAATACCAGGCCAGCACGGCAATGGTGAAGATCGATAAAAAAGTCACGCCATCGGGCTTTTTCAGGATGAAAAAATCCAGGCACACGGTGGCAATCAATAGCAGCAGGGCGAAGAACCAAGCGATCCGCGATTTGATTAGAAGCCCGAGCGACATCAGAACCAGCACGAACCCCACGACAAAGCCCGGGATTTCGAGCAAGGCCAGAAAACTGAGCGCTTCTTTCCAGGTACTGAAATTGCCCCCGGCGGCGTTGGAGTGAGCGACGCCACGCTGCAACACGGGGAGGAAGAGGAGGAAGCCGTTGAGTGCCACCAAAAAGGCGACCCCGTAGGCAAACGAAAATCGCGTTTTTACGTCCTGTATTAAAGTCATAGTTCCTACGACGCGTCTGTGAAAGGGTGAGGGGAGTGTAGGTCAGCTTTTATGGCCTGCCACTGAAAGGTCAGATCACGCAGCATTGGCGGGCAACCGGTCGTAGCCGCGCAGGTAGTAATTGGCCGCTGATACCAGCCAGCACAGCACAAACAGGGCAATGATCCAGTAACCGATTTCACCGAAGTTTTCGGTGATGGCATTGATTGGTGTCCAGACGCCGCCGGTGAGTTGAAGTTTTTCTGCGATCAGTCCCAACGCTTCGATGCCACCAATAAACAACGCCACGACTACCGAGGCGGCGGTGATGGTGATGTTGTAGTAGAGCTTGCGGATCGGTTTGGAGAATGCCCAGCCGTAAGCGCCGATCATGACAAAGTTGTCCAGTGAGTCGATCAGCGCCATGCCCACGGCAAACAGCACTGGGAACACCATGATCGACCACAGGCTGATGCCGTGTGAGGCGCTGGTGGCGCTGATGCCCAGCAAACCGATTTCGGTGGCCGTGTCAAAACCCAAGCCGAACAGAAAGCCGACCGGGTACATGTGCCAGCTTTTATTCACCAGGTTGAACAGTCGGCCAAAGATGCGCGCCATCAAGCCACCTTTGTTGGTCGTCAGCATGTCCAGTTCTTCGGGGGCCAGTGTCTGCCCCGCTTTGACCTGTTTGAACTTCTTGTACACCGAGATCAGGATCACCAGGTTGAGCAGGCCAAACAGCAGCAGGAACACGGACGAAACCAGCGTGCCGATCAGGCCGCCGGTTTCGTGGAACCACTCCATGTCATCCTTGAAGGCCATGGCTGTGGCAGCAATCGCAAAGGAAGCCAGCACGACGATGGTGGAATGCCCCAGCGAGAACCAGGTGCCCACGGCAATCGGTTTTTTACCCTGTTGCATGAGCTTTCGGGTCACGTTGTCGATGGCCGCGATATGGTCCGCATCCACGGCATGACGCAAGCCAAAGCTGTAGGCCAGCAGGGCGGTGCCCATCAATACCGGATTGCTGCCGAACTCAATAAAGGCCCAGGCCCAGGCGAGCACGTTGGCGGCTACCAGGCCGATCAACAAGTAGATGGCCCGGCGTGTCGTGCTGGTAGGCTCGGCTGTGGCGGTTAACTGAGCGATGGCTGTCATGACGTGATTCCTGCAAATGTCGCAAATGTTATTGGCGGTGGGCTGGCATCACGTCTTTGTTCGGCACCAGGAACAGCCAGGAGGCGAGCACAAAGGGCATGGTCAGGGTCGGAATGCCAGCAGGCGTCAACACGGTATTCATGGCGCCCTGCACAAATACAGTGAAAATGACGCCGACGATTGTATAAATCAGCACGCGCCAACTCGGCGTGTTGAAGGTCGAGCCCAGAGCAATCGCGGTGAGCACGGCGCTGAAGGCGTACATGCCGTTGTTGATGCTGGCTTGGTCGGCACCCAGCACCATCGCTGTGAGTACCGCCAGAATGGTGCCGCAGATGGCGAAAACAGCGGCCCACAACGATTCCACGGCCAGGCCAATCAGAAACAGCACGCTGGCGATCACGCTGCTGATCAGAAAGACTTCAGAGATGCCAAAGAGGGTGCTGTGCACAAATTGCGAGGCTGTATACGCCAGTTCGCTGTCCTGTACCAACGGATGAGCCAGTGCCGGTGTTGGCAGTGCGCTGCCATCCAGACCGGTGAAGGCATAGCTGGCCAGCAACATGGCCCAGGTCACCAGCACAAAGGGGGCGGTGAGGGCGGCGACTTTCCAGGTTTTGAGGATGTCGGCAATGCAGATCATGACGATAACCGAAACGATGCTGCCTAAAATGATGCACAGCCACAGCATCGGCGTGGGGGCCAGAAACGTCGGCAGCGCAGCGCCAACCAGACAGCCGTTGTAGCCGTAAAGTCCGGACTTCCAGGATGCGCGGTCCTTGAGGTGCATGCCGAACAGGGTGGCGACGACGGTGCCCAGTAAACAGCCGAAGGCCATCGCCGGGTTGCCTTCGCCAAAGCCGCCGACAAAGATCGCGGCAAAGAAAAACAGGCCCGTCAGCGGGTTGTTCTGGAACATGACCTGAGCACACCCGCGCAACGTCACATCGATAAACTCAATGACGGCGTTTTGGTTGGTCAGTTGTGACCACTTTGAGGTTGAGGCTGAAGCAGCGTCCATGGTGATTTCCTCTTGATTTGACGTAACCCTGCGGTGCGTGGGGGCATAGCTGCGGTCTTGAAGGTTTCTGCGCAGTGATTCAATGACTTCTGCATAGAAGGTTTACGAGGGCTGCGCCCTCGCTCGCAGCCTCGTAAAACTCGTCAGCGACTACGTCGATGTTCTCTAGCGCCACAAAAATTGCGGCTGTAACGTGCGCCCGAGTATCTCTTCGCGAGCCACTTTCCAGAACTCGCGGATTTGCGCTTTGACTTCGCCACTGTCATTGCCCAGCACTTTGAAAATCAGCCCGCATTGGTTCGGCAAGCGAGTAACGCCACTGGCCAGACCGGCTTGCATGTCAAACAGCGCCGGCACGCGTTCGACAATGCGGTCGTGATGTTCTTGAGGGGTGAGCAGCACCACGTTGCCGAACACGTCGAAGGTTTGCATGACGCCAATGGCATCCAGGCTTTCATGCTTGGGTTCCAGTACGTATTTCTCGACAAACAGCTCCTTGCCTTCAAGGTTTTCGGCCCTGACCCGCGAGGAATAAACGTCAAAGCCAAAGCGCTCATCGACATGGTGATGCTTGCGCCCCGACATCAGGACTTCGCAGTAAATCGCCGTCGCGGTGGGGTGGATCTTGATCTGCGTGTCGGTGATAAACCGTGAGTCACGGTGCGGGATGAGCGGGTCAGGCATAAATTCCAGATAGCCGTTTTCCTCAACCCGAAAGTGCTGGATCTGCGAGGCATAGTTGGCATTCATCGAATGCACTTTGGTCGCTGACTGGGTAGTGACATGCCCGCAGGCGCCCGGCCCCACGTTAACGTCGGTGGCCAGACGATCACCTTGCAGGATGCAGCCCGAGGTGGAAATCATGGTGACGCAGGGCAGCTCGGGCATTTCCTCGTCCCAATACAACGCCCTTTGTACCAATGACGGCACGCGCCGCTCCATGTCGGTCAGTTCGCTGCGATGGCCGCGTTTTTCGAAGCCAAGGCGCAAGTAACCACTTTTACCGACCGCGCCACTTTCCATCTGTGGCGGTTCGTTCTGATAGTTGGCAAGCTCTGGCGCTTCATTCCCCAAGGCGTGAGCGCGAATCCGTGAAGGCGTATTCACGATGTTCTGGCTCTGCGCATTCATGCAGTGACCTCGCTCTTGGCCGCCGGTTTTTGCGCGAACAGGAACATGTGCTCAATCATGTCCACCAGTTCCTCGATGCCCTGACCGGTTTTGCAGTTGGTGAGGATATAAGGGCGGTTGCCGCGCACCACTTTGGTGTCGCTTTCCATCACGTCCAGGCTGGCACCGACGTAAGGGGCGAGGTCGATTTTGTTGATCACCAAGATGTCGGCCTGCACCAGTCCCGGGCCATTTTTGCGCGGGATTTTCTCGCCTTCGGCGACATCGATCACGTACACGTAAAAGTCGGCCAGCGCCGGGCTGAAGGTCAGCGTCAGGTTATCGCCGCCGCTTTCAATCATGATCAGGTCGCTGTCAGGGAATTTCTCTTCCATTTCCTCGACCGCCGCAATATTCATGCTCGGGTCTTCACGCACGGCAGTGTGCGGGCAGGCACCCGTTTCCACACCGAGAATCTTGTCTTCGTCGAGAATGCCTTTAAGGGTACGTTTGACCTGTTTGGCGTCTTCAGTGGTAACGATGTCGTTAGTGATGATCAGCGGCTTGTAGCCACGCTTGATGAGGATCGGTGTGATCACTTCGATGATCGCGGTTTTGCCTGAACCAACCGGGCCGCCAATACCAATACGGGTAATCTTTTTCACAGGACGTTCCTTAACAAAAATGGAAGCTGATTGAGCGTTGACAGGGGTCAACGCGGGTCATCGGGTGTCAGTTCATAAACAGTCGTACATGGGCTTTGACGTGAACGGCGGCCAGCACATCGACAATCGGCACATAGGAAGCCATCTGCTCGATGTCACCGATTTCGGCAATGTCGCAGAACGCTTCGATGTCGTGATTCAGTTCAAAGAGGATGTGCTGGGTGTCCAGGTGAGTGACCCGCATCAAGCGCATGGCGGCGCTCAGAATGGTCATGGCCACGCCGTACTGATGCATGACCGCGACTTCGCGGGCGCCAATGCCTTGGGTCGCCATCACCACAGCCTGCGTCACGGGGTAGGTGCCCGCCGCATTGCCCGCCTTGATTTGTTCCAGCCACCAGCGCACCAGCGGGGTCTCGACCACATGGATCGACATTTCCGCCAGTTTTTTGCCCATACGCGTGGCCATCACGCGGCTTTCTTCGTTGAGCTTTCGATTATTCACGGCCCAGTCAGCCCGTAAAATACCCTCGCGGTCACCGGCTACGGCAGCTCGGTGCGCGGCGACGACGGCCATGCCATCGCAACTGGCGGCCTGTTTCAGTGCGGTGAGCACAAAGCCTTTGAGGGTGGCCACGTCGTGCACGATGCCGGTTTGAACCGCGGATTCAACACCGTTGGAAAACGAGAACGCCCCCACCGGCAATACCGAGTCGCCAAACTGCATGATACGGATGAGATCTGCTGCCTTCATGGTCGCGCCTTATGCCGGAGTCAGTGCTTATGGTCGTGATGCGTGTGGCCGTGATCGTGGCCATGGCTGTGACTAATGCCGTCACCGTGGCTGTGCAGGCCCTCGATTTTCAAGGCCGCCGCGTCGAGCTTGTCTTGCGGGCTGGCCACGTGAACATGGGTGTCTGTTTCTTCGGCACCGCCAAACAGCAGGCGCGCTTCGGAGGTGGTGAGGTTAGGCAGGATTTGCGCGCCGCCGACAAAAGCGTAGGGCAAATGTTCGAAGCCGTGAGTGCGCATCACCGAGTCCATCATTTTGGTTTCAACGGTCAGCGGGATGTACACCTCGTTGTTCTTGGTGACGGCTTTCCAGTGTTGATTGCCCAGCGCGTGACCCAGTTCGAAGCAGGTCTTGATCAGGACGTCCACTGGCTGCTGTTTGAGTTCCTTGAGGTCAATGACCATCACGTCACGCAGGTTCAGTTGCACGACCACCGCGGTGCGGGTGGCGTCGTCCCATAGCAGCACATCGCCGTCGGCCAGCACGACGTTGCGTTCCAGAGAGATGCCCAGATCCCGGCCACCTTGACTGGTACGCCGGCAACGGCTTTTTTGCGCTTCACGTTGGTCCAGCACCAGCAGGTCGACGGTGGCGCCTTCGAGCTTGTGTTGCCAGGCCGGGTCTTTCTTGGCGTTACCCAGAATGTGTTCAATCAAAATCACGTTGCAAACTCCTTCCTTGATCATGTGCCAGGATCGCCCGACGCAGCAGGCAGTTGCCTGCGTCGGGCTCCCGTTCAGGCGTTAGCCAAAGAAATAACGCTGGTTCATCGTAGCGATGTCGATCGGTTTGCACGTGGCGTGCACACCATCCACTTTCACTTCGAAGGTCTCTGGGTTGACTTCGATTTTCGGCGTCTGGTCATTACGCACCAGGTCTTTTTTGGAGATGGTGCGGCAGTTGCGCACCGCCATGACCTGACGGTCCAGGCCGGATTTTTCCTTGACCCCGTTGTCGAGTGCAGCCTGGGACACGAAGGTCACGCAGGTGTCTTGCATGGTTTTGCCGAAGGCACCGAACATTGGACGGTAGTAGACCGGCTGCGGCGTTGGCAGGGAGGCGTTCGGGTCACCCATTGCGGCCCAGTTGATCATCCCGCCCTTGATTACCAACTTCGGTTTGGCACCGAAGAAACGCGGGTCCCAGAGCACCAGGTCGGCCATTTTGCCGACTTCGACCGAGCCCAATACGTGGCTCACGCCTTGAGCGATAGCCGGGTTAAGGGTGATTTTGGCGACGTAGCGCAGTACCCGGAAGTTGTCGTTGTCGCCGCTGTCTTCCGGCAGTTTGCCGCGTGACACTTTCATTGCATGGGCGGTTTGAATCACCCGCAGCCAGTTTTCACCGACACGGCCCATCGCCTGGGAATCGCTGGAGAACATGGAGATCACGCCCATGTCTTGCAGCACGTTTTCGGCGGCGATGGTTTCTGGTCGCACCCGGCTTTCGGCAAAGGAAACGTCAGCCGGCACGTTCGGGTTGAGGTTGTGACAGACCATGATCATGTCGAACAACTCGGCCTGGCTGTTGACGCCGTAAGGCAGCGTCGGGTTGGTGGAGCTGGGCAGCACGTTGGGCTGGCTCGCCACCTTGATGATGTCAGGGGCGTGGCCGCCACCGGCACCTTCGGTATGGAACGTGTGAATGGTGCGGCCTTCAAAGGCGTCGATGGTGTCTTCGACATAACCACATTCGTTCAAGCTGTCGGTGTGAACCGAGACTTGAATATCAAACTCGTCAGCGGTACGCAGCGAGTGACGCAGGGCGTTGGAGGTTGCGCCCCAGTCCTCGTGAACCTTGAGACCGGCCACACCGGCGATGATTTGTTCGGCCAGCGGGTTGCGGCTGAACGAGTTGCCTTTGCCCAGAATACCGACGTTGATCGGCAAGCCTTCTATCGAACGCAACATCTTGTCGATGTTCCAAGGCCCGGCGGTCACGGTGGTGCCGTTGGAGCCGTCAGTCGGGCCGATGCCGCCGCCAAAGAAGGTGGTCACGCCATTGGACAGCGCGTGGTAGGCCTGCTGCGGCGAGATCAAGTGAATATGGGTGTCGATCCCGGCGGCGGTGAGGATCAAGTGTTCCCCGGAGATGGCATCGGTGCTGACGCCCACCACCATCCCGGTGGTAACACCGCTCATGGTGCCGGGGTTGCCGCTCTTGCCGATACCGGCAATTTTGCCATCGCGAATGCCCACGTCCGCTTTGATGACCCCTTGAATCGGGTCGATGATGGTGACGTTGGTGATCACCAGATCGAGCACACCGTTATCGCGGGTCAAGTGGTTGTTGGCGCCCATACCGTCACGTAGCGATTTACCGCCCCCGTAGACAGACTCTTCGCCATAACCGCGCAGGTCCTTTTCGATTTCGACAAACAGGTTGGTGTCGCCCAGGCGAACTTTATCGCCCACGGTCGGCCCAAATAGTCCTGCGTATTCTTTGCGTGAAATAGTTGGCATCGGTGGCTCCTTTGCTAATGCCTCGTGCACGTCAATCAATCGACGGCGCGTGTACACAGTCTGCGAATGGGTTACTTGCCTGACGGAGTGTTGAACTTGAAACCGCGTTCCACTGCGCGCTGAATCGCTTCCAGTTTCTCCGGGCGTTCTTTGCCGCTGACGCTGCTTTGTGGCGCCCAGCCGTCCACCAGATTGTTGAAGCCGTAAAGGGTTTGCTTGCCGCCGTAAGCCACCAGCGACACTTCAATTTCATCGCCCGGCTCAAAACGGATGGCGGTGGTGGCGGTGATGTTCAGGCGTTTGCCATAAGCCTGGGCACGGTCAAACGCAAGCGCGCGGTTGGCTTCGAAAAAGTGGAAGTGCGAGCCGACCTGAATCGGGCGGTCACCGGTGTTGCGCACTTTGACTTTGATTGAGGGGCGGTCTTCGTTGAAGGTAATCGGTGAGCTGGCGTAGATGGTGCCGCCCAGGGGCACGTTGGCTTCATCCCCTGGCTGGACACCGCCGGGGTTTTTGGCGTGGGGGATGTGGTGGTTTGGGTGAGTGTCCTGATGCGGGCTGGCGTTCTTTTCGGGTGCAGCGGGTTTTTTGGTGCTCATGACTGATTCCTCAAAACGGTGCTCTTTGCGTTAATCGGTTTCAATGCAGGCGCTATTTGATCGGGTCATGGACCGTGACCAGGCGGCTGCCATCGGTGAAAATCGCTTCAACCTGAACGTTGGGTACCAAGTCCCACACGCCGTCCATTACGTCGTTCTTGGTCAGCACCTTGCTGGCTTCATTCATCACATCTTCAACTGACTTGCCGTCCCGCGCGCCTTCCAGAGCGGTCACGGTGATAATCGAAACAGCCTCTGGGTAGTTCAACTTCAAGCCGCGAGCCTTTCGTTTGAACGCCACGTCCGACAAGGTGTAAATCATCAGTTTGTCGATTTCTCTCGGGGTGAGCTGCATAAGCCCTCCTATCTACAGTGCGGTGAACATTAAAGAACTGAAGCGCCGGATTTGGCCGGACTGCGCGCGTGCGAAAGCCTGCACATGTGGATCACATGCACAGGGTTTGGATCTGGGTGTGTCGCTTTATTCACGGGTTTCAAAGTCATGATGCTCAACCGTATAAATCCATTAAGACGGGCGCGATCAGAGCCTAGACGAGAATTGCCAACAGGCCTGGAAGTGACCAGCAGAGGAAGTGGTGGGGTTGACTTGACCGCAATGATCTTTGATGTTGATAAATCTTTTAAAAAACAATCAGTTATAGATTTATAGAGCGATTGCTTTGCTTGCTTGAGTGTCCTTATTTAAGGAAAAATTTATATTTTAAGTGCGATATGTCATCTAAATACGTAAGAAAAATCTTATTTATCAGTGGGCTGCTGGTTGTTTTTGAACAAATGGTGGTGCCCTTTTTGGTAAAGCGCGGCATGCAGTTGATCGTTCAGTTCGGTTAATTGCCGGAGCATTTCCAGGGCGAGCCATATGTAGGCATAGAAAGGCGGTTCGTAGACTTTGTCCTTGAGGCTTTCGAATACCAAGGTATGTAAATCCTGCGATTTTTGACGTAACTCGCCGCTGATCTGGTTGTCTGAAATGCCATTCACCAACTTGTTTTGCAGCGATACCAGTGCTTGCGGAATAAGACGGTGCAGGTCGTTGAGTGCCTGTTCACTTTCAATGAGCTTATGGTTTTCACTGGAGGACCAGTAGGCGTCAATCATCAGGGACATGGTCGCCAGCAGGTTGCGGTGCAAGGTTTGCAAAGACTCGAACACCGAGGCCTTCAGGTTGGTTTCGTTGCTGGCCGGGGTGATGTAATTGCGCAACTTGAGTACGGCGTCCAGTTCATTTTTGAGCTGGTCGTCCAACGCCGGTCGCTCCAGGACTCGGGGCGAAAAATAGCCTTCGTACAAGTGGTGGATCTTGTCGAGGCTTTGGCTGAACTTGATGCGTAAATCGGTGTAGGCCCGTTGCGGATAAATAGAGGTATAGAGCATGGCCAGTAATGAACCTGCCAGCACATACACACTGCGGGTGATCGCTGACTCCATGTCATTGGGCGGGGCGCAACTGACCACCGCCAAGGTTGCGCCGATCAGCAGAGCCATATAGGGGTGCTTGCCGAGGGTCAGGTAGCCGGCGATAAACATCATGACCCCGCACCACAACAGCATCAGCGGATAGGAATGAATTTCCAGATACAACGCCACCAACCCGGACAACGCCCCGAGCACGGTGCCGCCGGTGCGTTGCAGCGCCCGTGAGAAGACGTTGCCCCAATAGGGTTGCGGCCCCATGACGATCAGCATGGTGATCAACGCATAAGACGCGCCATCGAGCTTGAAAAAACGAATGGCCAGAAAGGTAATCAGAAACGCCAGGCTGATACGGGTGGCATGAATCCAGCGGTAGTGCTCACACACCAGTTGTTCGAGTTTTGAAATCTTTTTCCCGAGCTGCATACTGACCTCAAACGCGAATGTGGTTTGGGCAGGGAGCGTAGTTCAGGCGCGGGCACCCCACCACACAACAACATGGCGTTGGCGGGTAGAGGGTAGAATGATTTCGTAAACTGATGCCGAGTGGCCGGGATGGGGAAGGGGTTGAAGGGGGGAGTAAAAAAGACCATTACCTTCATGGGGATCCGGTAATGGTCAAAAATCTCAACCAAAGAGAGCGTCAGGCATCAACCTGACGAGGGGCAATGTATCAACCTTTCACTTAGCTAGCTACCTAAGCAGCGGCGATACAGTTTTACATGATGCGCAATAATGGTGCATACCGCGCGTCTGGCCTCTTATAGCGTTAAACGCTACCCTTCGGGCCATGCATATACCTGACTTGAATCTACTGGTTGCCTTGAATGTCCTGCTGGAAGAGGGGTCGGTGGTGGGCGCTGCCCGACGCATGAACCTCAGCGCGCCGGCCATGAGCCGCACGTTGACGCGCATTCGTGAAGCCTTGAATGATCCCATTCTGGTGCGTTCCGGGCGTGGCCTGGTGCCCACACCGCGGGCTCTTGAGTTGCGCGAGCAAGTGCGCGGCGTGGTCGAGTTGGCTCACGGCGTGTTCACCCAAAGTCAGCACAGTGATTTGAGCCTGCTGGAGCGCACGTTCAGCATCCGCGCCAATGACGTGTTTTTTGGTGTGTACGGCAGCGCATTGCGCGCACAGATGGCGCGGGAAATGCCTCAAGCTACCTTGCGCGTGGTGCCTGAAGGCTTTACCGATGACGAAGCTTTGAGCGAAGGCCGCATCGATCTGGCAATCAGCGCCAACAACACCTTCAGCTCGGACATCAAGGTCCAGCGGTTGTTTACCTGTCCCTTTGTGGGGCTGGCCCGTGAAGGCCACCCGATTTTCGATCAATTGATCACGGTGCAACGCTTTATCGATTATGACCATATCAGCGTGTCACGTCGGGGCCATGCCCGTGGGCCGATTGATACGAAGCTGGCTGAATTGGGGCTTGAGCGTCGGGTGTCATTCACCACTCCGGCGTTTTATTCGGCGATTTTTGCCTTGGCCGATGCCGATCTGATTTTGCCGTTGATGCCGCAATTGCTGCTCAAAACCCTGGAGCCTATGGGCCTGAAGCTGCGCGCGTTTGAGTTACCGATAGCGTTGCAGGCGGTGGACATTATTCAAGCCTGGCACCCGCGACTGGACAACGACCCTGCCCATCGCTGGTTGCGCCGCACCCTCAAAACGTTCTGTGATACCGCCGCTCTGTAACACTGCCGTGCCCTCTTCTGTAGCCGCTGCCGAAGGCTGCGATAAGGGCCGCAGGACCTTCGCTTTTTAAATGGGGCAGTTGCGCAGCCCATCGCAGCCTTCGGCAGCGGCTACAAAAGCGGATTGCGTCTGGCGCAATCCACAGTTAGCTATTTATCAATTTTTATAACATTGCCCGGTGATTAAACTTTCTGTCATCAAGAGTGAAGACGGAGTTGGCCATGTATGGGCTGTTTAAGGGAGCGGGCGTTTCAGTGCCCGCGCCACCCATCAGTACGGCCTTTGGCCTGCGGATTTTTACCGGGCTGGTGGGGGTGTTGCTGGCCGTACTGGTCTCGGGGTTCAACGAAAACGTGACCAAGGTGGCAATGCCCGATATTCGAGGGGCAATGGGCCTCAGTGTGGATCAGGGTACTTGGCTGTTGGCGGTCTATTCCGCCACGTCGATCAGCGCAATGGCTTTTTCACCCTGGTGCGCCGCCACATTCTCTATTCGACGATTCACTTTATGCGCCATTGCAGCCTTTATGCTGCTGGGCATCCTTTGTCCCTTGGCCCCGAACGTCAAGGTGCTGATGCTGCTGCGCACCCTTCAAGGCTTTGCGGCCGGTGCATTGCCGCCCATGTTGATGTCGGTAGCGTTACGTTTTTTGCCGCCCGGCATTCGTTTGTACGGGTTGGGCAGTTACGCGCTAACCGCGACCTTTGGCCCCAGTTTTGGCACGCCGCTGGCGGCCTGGTGGGTGGACTACGGCGGTTGGCAGTGGGCGTTCTGGCAGATTATCCCGTTCAGTCTACTGGCTATGGCATGCGTGGCCTGGGGCTTGCCGCAAGACCCGCTGCGGCTCGAACGTTTCAAACAATTCGATTGGCGCGGGCTGCTGTTGGGTTTGCCCGGTTTGATCCTGCTGGTGCTGGGGCTGGAACTCGGTCAATGGCAGAACTGGTTTGCGTCGCCGATGATTCGCGTTTTTATCGTCGGCGGGCTGGCGTTGCTGGTGCTGTTTTTCATCAATGAGTGGTCGCACCCGCTGCCGTTTTTCAAACTCCAGTTGTTGAAAATCCGCAATTTGGCGCACGCCTTGCTGACTTTGGGCGGCGTGCTGTTTGTGCTGATGGCGGTGATCAAGATTCCGTCCGCTTATCTGGCACAGATTCAGGGCTATCGCCCGCAGGAAACCGCGCCGCTGATGCTGTTGGTGGCATTGCCACAGTTGCTCGCGCTGCCGCTGGTGGTTGCGCTGTGCAACCTGCGTTGGGTCGATTGTCGCTGGGTGCTGGCCATCGGTCTGGGCTTGCTGGCGCTGGCGTGCGGTATCGGTTCGCAGGTGACTTCGGTGTGGAGTCGGGAGAATTTCTACGGCTTGCAAGCCATTCAGATCATTGCCCAGCCGATGGCGGTCATTCCTCTGTTGATGCTCGCCACTGGCAGCTTGAACCCTGCGGACGGGCCATTCGCCTCGGCCTGGTTCAATACCGTCAAAGGTTTTTCGGCAGTTGCAGCTGGCAGCGTATTGCAGGTGCTGACGCTCAATCGTGAGCACTTTCACTCAATGATGCTGGTGGATCGGGTGGGTAACACGCCGTGGATGGCCACAGCGCCCGACCTGGCGAAACGCATCCACGAGCAGGCGATGGTGTTGGCGTCTTCTGATCTCTATCTGTACATGGCCGGCCTGGCGCTTTTTTTGGTGGTGTTAATTCCTTTTGGCCCGACGCGGATTTATCCGCCGGGCTCCGTGGTTGGAGCAGTGAAATGAGTACGACAAGCGGGGTTAAGCCCTTCATTAAGCTGGGTGCAGGTGCGCTGGTGGCTGTTGTGGTGTATGCCCTGTGGCGACTGGTGTTCGCCGCCAGTGCGGTACAAAGCACCAATGACGCCTATGTAAGCGCAGATTTCACCTTGATTGCGCCCAAGGTGGCGGGTTTTATTGATGAGGTGCTGGTGCAAGACAACCAGCCGGTCAAGGCCGGGCAAGTCGTGGCGCGCATCGATCCACAGGACTTTAAAACCAATGTGCAGGCGGCTCAGGCCAGTGTGGCCACCGCGCAAGCGCAGTTGGCCAATGCGCAGGCCATGCTGGAGCGCCAGCGGTCGGTGATCGCTCAAGCCCAGGCCACGGTGGATGCCGACTTGGCGCAGGTCGAGTTCGCCGAGCATGAGTTAACGCGTTATCAGCATTTGGCCGGGCAGGGGGCTGGCACCCTGCAGAACTCCCAGCAGGCGAAAAACCGTTCGCAGATTGCCCGCGCCGAGCTGGTTCAGCACAAGGCGGCGCTTGAGGCCGCGCGACAGCAAACCAGGGTGCTGGCGGCCCAGACCAATGCGGCTCAAGCATCGGTGCAGCACGCCCAGGCGTTGCAGGCGCGTGCAGAACTGGACTTGTCATACACGCAACTGGTCGCGCCGTTTGATGGGGTGGTGGGGCGGCGCAGTGTGCGTCAGGGTGCTTATGTCAAACCGGGTGATCCGGTGCTGGCGGTGGTGCCACTGGCCAAAGCCTTTGTTGTGGCCAACTTTCTGGAACATCAATTGACCCATATGCATGCCGGGCAACGGGTTTCAATCAAGGTTGACACTTTTCCCGGCGAGACCTTGCAAGGCACGGTCGACAGCATTGCACCTGCCACCGGCGTGACGTTTGCGTCGATTGCGCCGGATAACGCGACGGGCAATTTCACCAAAGTCGTGCAGCGTATTCCGGTCAAAATCACTCTGGATCAAGGCCAGCCTTTGGCCCGTCAATTGCGTTTGGGCATGTCGGTGGATGCCGCCATCGATACCGAATCGGCGAATGGCGAGCAGGTCAGCACACGATGAAACGATCTCTTTTGGCCTGTGCTGTGGCCTGTAGCAGTGCGCTGAGTCTGAGCGGGTGTGTGCTGGGGCCGGATTTTAGCTCACCCAAGCCACACCTCCCCGAGCGCTGGGCGCCAGTGGCCAGTGAAGCGGGGCATAGCGCTACGATTGAGTCAGCGGTCGACCCGCGCTGGTGGGACCGTTTTGCCGATACGCAACTGTCAGCCTTGGTGCGCGAGGCGCTGGACAGCAGTTTTGACGTGCAACTGGCGGCCAGCCGGCTGGAGCAAAGCCGGGCGCTGCGCCGTCAAATTGCGGCCGATACAGTGCCTTCGGTAGAGGGCGATGCGGGCTACAGCCGAAGCCGCAACAGTCAGCGTGGCTTGACTGACCCCTCGGGCAACAGCGGTAAACAGGCCTTTAACCTGTGGCATGGCGGTCTGGCGATCAGTTGGGAGGCCGACCTGTGGGGGCGGGTAAAACGCTCGGTCGAGGCCGCAGATGCTTCCGTGCTCATGGCGCAAGAGGACCGTCACGGCGTGCAATTGCTGGTCATCGTGCAGACCGCACAGGATTACATTCAGTTGCGCGGCTCCCAGCAAGCGCTGGCAGTGGTGCAGCAAAATCTGGAGATCGCCCGGCGCAGTCTTGAATTGACCCGCTTGCAGGTCAAAGAGGGCGTCGCCACTGATTTAGAAGTGTCGGAGGCCGCCGCGCAGGTGTCCGAGATCGAGGCCCGCACGGCACCCTTGCAGCAACGCATTGCACAATTGATCAACGCCTTGAGTCTGTTATTGGCGCGTGAGCCTCGGGCCTTGCAGCAACAATTGAGCGTGTTGGCCGATGTGCCCGCCTATCGCGCCGATGTGCCGATCGGCTTACCCAGCGAGCTGGCGCAACGGCGCCCGGACATTCGCCGCGCCGAAGCGCAATTGCATGCGGCAACCGCGTCAGTGGGCATGGCCGAGGCGGATTTTTACCCGCGCATTACCTTGTCGGGCAACCTCGGCTTTCAGTCCCTGCAATTGTCGGATTTAGGCAGTTGGGGATCGCGCAGTTTTGCCTTTGGCCCCGGCGTGAGCGTGCCGGTCTTCGAGGGCGGACGCTTGCAAGGCGCATTGCAGCTGCAAGAAGGCCGTCAGCAAGAAGCGGGCATTACT
Source organism: Pseudomonas sp. 2024-210 (assembly GCF_045062345.1). NCBI lineage: Bacteria > Pseudomonadati > Pseudomonadota > Gammaproteobacteria > Pseudomonadales > Pseudomonadaceae > Pseudomonas > Pseudomonas sp. 2024-210. The sequence goes on from NZ_JBJGEJ010000027.1 coordinate 18,249, forward strand.
TACCAAAAGACCGTGCTCAGTGCCTGGCATGAGGTGGATGATGCACTGGTGGCCTATCAGGCCAACCAGCGCCGCCGCGACAGCTTGCAGCAGGCGGTGATGCACAGCCAGCATGCGCTGGACAGTGTTCATCAACAATATGCACAAGGCACGGTGGACTTCTTGAACGTGCTGACCGTGCAAAACACGTTGCTGAACAACCAGGCAGCGCTGGTTGAGAGCACGGCGCAGGTGTCGTTATCGCTGGTGCAGGTGTTTGGCGCGCTGGGTGGCGGGTGGCAGGGGTAGTGTTGTGCATCTTCGTCGCCATTGCTGTTGACGCCGCAGGCAGCCTTCGGCAGCGGCTACGGATTAAAGGGTGCGATTCAGGGCTTGTGCTTGATATGCTCGGTGCCTCGACAACAAGCGCCAGCATAGGCGTGCCCTGTTCATATTGAGCCTATTTATGCCTGCTGATACTCAAGCCTCTGCCGTGCGCTTTTCCCGTTCAGATTACCGGACCCTTGGTCTGGCAGCGCTGGGCGGGGCGCTGGAGATCTACGATTTCATCATTTTCGTGTTCTTCGCCCTGACCCTCAGTCAACTGTTTTTCCCCCCCGACATGCCCGAATGGCTGCGCCTGCTGCAAAGTTTCGGGATTTTTGTGACGGGGTATTTGGCGCGTCCTTTGGGCGGGATTCTGATGGCGCACTTTGCCGACCATCTGGGCCGCAAACGGGTCTTCAGCTTGAGCATCCTGATGATGGCGCTGCCCTGTCTGTTGATCGGGATCATGCCCACTTATGCCGACATCGGTTACTTCGCCCCATTGATCCTGCTGGCGCTGCGTATCCTGCAAGGGGCAGCGGTAGGGGGCGAGGTGCCCAGTGCCTGGGTGTTTGTCGCCGAGCATGCACCCGCTGGACGTCGCGGCTACGCATTGGGCTTTTTGCAGGCCGGGCTGACGTTCGGCTATCTGATAGGCGCGTTGACCGCGACGTTGCTCGCGCAGCTGTTCACCCCGGCAGAAATCCTCGATTACGCCTGGCGTTACCCCTTCTTGCTGGGCGGCGTGTTTGGCGTGATTGGTGTGTGGCTACGCCGCTGGCTTAGCGAGACCCCGGTATTTCTGGCGTTGCGCGAGCGCCGTGAGGGTCGCGCCGAATTTCCGCTGCGCACGGTATTGCGCGAGCACCGCCGCTCATTGCTGCCCGCTGCTCTGCTGACCTGTGTATTGACCAGTGCCGTGGTGGTGTTTGTGGTCATCACCCCGACGGTGATGCAACAACGCTTTGGCATGACCGCCAGCCATACCTTTGCTTTAAGCAGTGTCGGCATTGTGTTTTTGAATATTGGCTGCGTGCTGGCCGGGCTGATCGTTGACCGTATCGGCGTCTGGCGCAGCATTGTGCTCTACAGCCTGTTGTTGCCATTGGGCATCGGTCTGCTGTACGCCAGTCTGGTCGGGCAGTGGGGCTTGCCGGGGCTGGCCTACGCATTCGCGGGCCTGACCTGCGGAATTGTCGGCGTGGTGCCGTCGGTCATGGTGGGTTTGTTCCCGGCGCCGATCCGCGTCTCGGGGATTTCGTTCACCTACAACATCGCCTACGCGTTGTGGGCGAGCACCACACCGCTGTTGCTGATTGCCTTGATGCCGTGGAGCCCGTGGGTGTGCGTGGTATTTTGCGCCGTGATGGGCATGGTCGGGGTGTGGACGGCACGCGGTTATGGCTTTGAACGGGGGCGCGAAGTGCAGAGACGATTGCTGGCCAATGTCGAGTTGTAGGAATCATTGCCCGCGAGAATAAGAAGGATTACTATTCGCGCCCTCTCTTTCTCAGTCCAGTGCGATGACTCATAAAGTGCCCCGCAGAACGGGCTTTTTTGATTACTACGATGAGTTGGTCGGCACGTGGACCCGGCGCCTGCGCAATCGCCAGCAGGCGCAGGATCTGGCGCATGACACCTTTGTACGCGTGCTCGAATCCGGCTCAGATGCCGTTGAACAGCCGCGTGCCTACCTGCATCAAACGGCCCGCAATATTGCTGTGGATGATTTTCGTCGAGCACAACTGCGCGACGCCAAAGAGCAGGCGGCTGTGGCGCCCTGTTCGTCGCAATCGGGCGATCCGGAAGTGTATATGCGCGCTGTCCAGTTGGCTGAGTCAGTCGAAAGGGCCTTGCACGAGCTACCGTTGAACTGCCGCAAGGTGTTTGTCTGGCAAAAAATAGAGGGGCTGACCCAGGCCGAGATTGCCGAGCGCCTGGGGTTGTCGAAAAACATGGTGGAAAAATACATGATCCGCACGTTGCGGCATCTGCGCGAGCGTGTGGACGCGCCGTGATGAGATCAGTTAAGGATTGCCCGATGGAGACGCCTGATTGCACGCCTGACCCTGCGAACGTGCGCGAGGCGGCTGTAACCTGGTTTGCACGTGTGCAAGGCCGGGGCTTGAGTGCCGATGAGCAGGCCGATTTTGACGCCTGGTACAGCACCCACCCCAGTCATGAGGCGGAGTACCAATGGCTCGCCACGTTGTACGGTGCTGTCGAGCTATTGCCCAAGGCCCGCCTGCAAGCGTTATGCGAAGCACCGGCGCCGAGGATCATGCGTCGCTCGGTGCTTGGCATGGCGCTGGCGGCAAGTGTGCTGGCGGTTGCGATAGGGGCCGGGGTCTGGATGCAGTTGCAGAGCTCTGCCGTTTATCACGAGCAATTCGCTACCCTGGCGGGTGAGCGCCGTACGGTTAATTTGCCCGATGGTTCAACCCTTGAGCTGGACAGCCGCAGCCGGGTCCGCGTTGACTTTGCCGACCGGCAGCGCAGGGTTGAATTACTCGAGGGCGAGGTGATGTTCAGTGTCGCCCATGACACTGATCGTCCCTTTGTGGTGCAAGCCGGGCTCGGCCAGGTAACGGTCACAGGAACACGCTTCGATGTGCGTCGAGAGGGCGAGCAAGCACGGGTGGTGGTCGAGTCGGGCCACGTGCGGGTACAAGGTCGTCATCCTGAAGAAGCTGTGAGCCTGACGGCCGGGTTGGGCACGCGGGTTGATGGGCAGGGCCTCGTGGCTGCGCCACAACCGGTGAACACTCAAGCGTTGACGGCCTGGCGCAAGGGGCAGTTGATATTCAACGACGCCAGCCTGGGCGAGGTGGCCGCTGAAGTGTCGCGCTACCGTGACCGGCCGCTGCATGTCAGCACGACTGCGTTGGCGCAACTGCGGCTGTCGAGTGTATTTAAGACCGATGACACCGATGCGCTGATCAACGCCTTGCCGCGTATTTTGCCGGTGTCGGTAAAGACCCGTGCCGATGGCAGTCAGGAAATAATTTCACGATAAGTTCAGGTTTTATTCGAGTTCTTCGTCTTCTTGATCAACTGCAACTGGTTTGCATTAACAGTCGCACTCAAGTGTGATCAAAAGGGCAAGACTCGACGTGAAAAACAATAATCCTTGTGGGCCGGTTTCAGGCCTTAACCCGCCTTCGAGCACGCTTTTTTTTGCATCGCGTTCGTGCTGGCTGCCTTTGGCGTTGGCGCTGGCTGTGAGTGCGGCGATGCCAAGCGCAGTGGCTGGCGAGCTGGCACCGAGCGCCATCCATATTCAGGCCCAGCCTTTGGGTGAGGCCTTGAGCCAGTTGGCCCAGCAGACCTCACTGCAAGTGTTTTTCAGCCCTCAGCGGGTGGCCGGTAAACAGGCGCCGGCCGTTGATGGCAGCTTGTCGCCCGAGCAGGCATTGCGCCAATTGCTGCAAGGCAGTGGCCTGAGCTATGAATTGAACGGTGACGCAGTGACGCTGGTTGGCGTGCCGGTGGTCAGCGCAACAACGCCTTCCGGGCCACTGGAGCTGGGGCCGGTGGATGTCAAAGTGGTCGGCGATTGGCTGGGTGACGCCAATGAAGCCGTCCTGCAAAACCACCCCGGTGCGCGCACCGTGGTTCGTCGCGAAGCGATGGTGGAGCAGGGCGCGATGAACGTCAGCGACGTGCTCAAGCGTATTCCCGGCGTTCAGGTGCAAGCGTCCAATGGTACGGGCGGCAGCGATATTTCTCTGAACGTGGGGGTGCGTGGCTTGACCTCGCGCCTGTCGCCTCGTTCGACCGTATTGATTGATGGCATACCGGCAGCGTTCGCCCCCTATGGCCAGCCGCAGTTGTCGATGGCACCCATCTCGGCCGGCAACCTGGACAGTATCGACGTGGTACGTGGCGCGGGTTCGGTGCGTTACGGGCCGCAAAACGTCGGCGGAGTCATCAACTTTGTGACGCGAGCGATTCCCGAAACCTTTCAGGGTGACGTCGGCACCACGCTGGAAACCTCCGAGCACGGCGGCTGGAAGCACATGGAGTCGGCCTTTCTTGGCGGCACGGCAGACAACGGTATCGGTGCTGCGCTGCTGTATTCCGGGGTCAAGGGCAATGGTTATCGCACCAGCAATAACAACAACGACATCAATGATGTGTTGCTCAAGACCCATTGGGCGCCGACGGATCAGGATGATTTCAGCCTTAACTTTCATTATTACGACGCCACCGCCGACATGCCTGGCGGTCTGACACAGAAACAGTTCGATGCCAATCCGTACCAGTCCGTGCGTGACTGGGACAACTTCACCGGGCGGCGCAAGGATGTGTCCTTCAAGTACTTGCGTCAAATTGACGACCAGACTCAGTTTGAAGTGCTGACCTATTACACCGACAGTTTCCGAGGCAGCAATATTGCTTCACGCAACCTGCAAACGCTGGGCATTTACCCGCGCTCTTATTACACCTTTGGTGTCGAACCGCGGGTCTCCCATGTGTTCACTCTGGGGCCGGTGACACAGGAAGTCGGTTTGGGTTACCGCTACCTCAAAGAGGGAATGCACGAAGAGGCCAGTCAGCTACAACTGGTCAATAACGTGCCGGTGCCCATGCCGGGTGCTGACGGGCACGTGTATCAAGACCGCACGGGTGGGACTGAAGCCAACGCGTTCTATATCGATGACAAGATTGATGTCGGTAACTGGACCGTGACGCCGGGTATTCGCTTTGAGCGCATTAGCACTAATTGGCATGATCGGCCGGTGCTGGGCAATAACGGTGTGCCGGTTACCGAGAAAAAACGCAGCATCGACAGCAATGAGGCGCTGCCGGCCTTGAGCGTGATGTATCACCTCTCTGACGAGTGGAAGCTGTTTGCCAACTATGAAACTTCATTTGGCAGCTTGCAGTATTTTCAACTGGGGCAGGGCGGCATTGGCGATCAGACGGCCGCGGGCCTGAGGCCTGAAAAAGCCAAGACCTATGAACTCGGCACGCGTTATGACAACGGTGTGTGGGGCGGTGAAGTGACGCTGTTCTACATCGACTTTGCCGATGAGTTGCAATACGTCAGCAACGATGTCGGCTGGACCAATCTTGGGGCGACCAAGCATCAGGGGCTTGAGACCTCGGTTCACTACGATTTATCGAATCTGAATGCGCGTCTTGACGGTTTGTCGGTGAACGCTGCGTTTACCTATACCAAAGCGACGTCAGAGGGCGATATTGCCAACTTCAAAGGGCGAGACTTGCCGCTGTATTCGCGTCAGGTGGTTAACCTTGGCGCGCGGTATGTGGTGAATCGCTGGACCTATAACCTGGATATGTTTGCCCAATCGCAGCAGCGTGCGCCGGGAACCGGTGGTGTGTATATCACTGATCCGACACCGGACGGCCAGTACGGGGATATTCCGGGGTATGCGACCTGGAGTACGCGGGTGGGGTATGACTTCGGACCTGAGGCGTCGAATTTGAAGGTGGGGGCGGGGATCAAGAACCTGTTCAATCAGGAGTACTACACCCGTTCCAGCGACAACAACTCCGGGCTCTATTTGGGTGAGCCGCGTACCTTCTTCGTGCAGGCGAGTGTCGGGTTTTAAGGCTGAATCAGAAGCCCCTCACCCCAACCCTCTCCCATAGGGAGAGGGAGCTGATAGGTGGCGTTGCGCATAACGGCTTTTGCTTTTAGTCTCCTCTCCCTCTGGGAGAGGGAGCTGATAGGTGGCGTTGCGCATAACGGCTTTTGCTTTTAGTCTCCTCTCCCTCTGGGAGAGGGAGCTGATAGGTGGCGTTGCGCATAACGGCTTTCGCTTTTAGTCCCCTCTCCCTCTGGGAGAGGGAGCTGATAGGTGGCGTTGCGCATAACGGCTTTTGCTTTTAGTCCCCTCTCCCTCTGGGAGAGGGAGCTGATAGGTGGCGTTGCGCATAACGGCTTTCGCTTTTAGTCCCCTCTCCCTCTGGGAGAGGGTTAGGGTGAGGGGATTGCCAGCACCGCTAAATCAGATAGTTCTTCAGCTCTCGCGCAATCACCATCCGTTGAATCTCACTCGATCCTTCATAGATCTGTGTAATTCGCGCGTCCCGGTAATAGCGCTCTACCGGGTAGTCCTCAAGGTAGCCGTAGCCTCCGTGAATCTGAATGGCTTTGGAACACACGTACTCAGCCATTTCCGAAGCGAACAACTTGGCTTGCGATGCTTCTGATAAACACGGTTTGCCCGCACCACGCAGGCGGGCCGCGTGCAGAATCAGCAGGCGCGCCGCGTTGAGCCGGGTTTGCATGTCAGCCAGCATGTTAGCCACGCTTTGATGCTCAATGATGGCTTTGTCAAACTGTACCCGATCACGCGCATAGGCCAGCGCCGCTTCAAAGGCGGCACGGGCAATCCCCAGCGCCTGTGCAGCAATGCCAATACGGCCACCTTCGAGGTTGGACAAGGCGATCGTCAGGCCTTTGCCCTGTTCACCCAATAAATTCGCTTGCGGCACGGTGCAATTGCTCAGGGTCACCGCGCAGGTGTCCGAGGCGCGGATGCCCATTTTGTGCTCGGTGCGATCGACTATGAATCCCGGCGTGTCAGTGGGCACTAGAAAGGCCGAAAGGCCTTTTTTGCCCAGTTGCGGATCGGTCACGGCAAACACGATGGCCAGCCCGGCGCGTTTGCCATTGGTGACAAATTGTTTGGCGCCGTTGATCACCCATTGCCCGTCCTGCAACTCGGCCCGTGTGCGCAAGTTGTGCGCTTCAGAGCCCGCTTGTGGTTCGGTCAGGCAAAAACAGCCGATGGTGGTGCCGCTGGCAAGACCGGGCAGCCACGCTTCTTTTTGCGCCTGGCTGCCATAGTTCAGGATCGGGCCGCAGCCGACGGAGTTATGAACGCTCATCAGCGCCCCGGTCGCACCATCCCCGGCCGAGATCTCTTCGACAGCCAGGGCATACGCTACGTAGTCGAGGTAAGAACCGCCCCATTCTTCAGGCACCACCATGCCGAGCAGGCCCAGTTCGCCCATCTTGGCGACCAGCGCATCGTCGATCCAGCCCGCTTTTTCCCAGGACTGGGCATGAGGTGCAATTTCACGTCGTGCAAAGTCGCGAGCCATGTCGCGAATCATCACTTGTTCTTCAGTTAATTCGATGTCTTGCATGATCAGAGTCCGCTGAGCTTGAAGTGGGTGAAGAAGCTAGCAACCTGGGCTGGATCCAGCTCATTCAGTGTGGGCGGATTCCAACGTGGATTTTTGTCCTTGTCGATAATCAACGCGCGCACCCCTTCGATCAAGTCACCCCGGTCAAACCACTGACGGTCCAGGTGCAGCTCCAGCGCAAAGCACTGCTCAAGGTTGAGGGCACGGCTGCGGCGCAGCATCTCAAGCGTTACGGCCATGCCCAATGGCGACCGGGTTTGCAACAGATTGGCGGTATCAGTGGCCCATTGCCGATGCTCGCTGTTTTCCACTTCATGCAACCGGGTAACGATGGCCGTCACGCTGTCATGGGAAAAGACGTCGTCAATCAACGGGCGAAGTGGGGCGAGGGGAGCGTCGGGCAAGGTGTTGACGGCGATTGAAGCAAGCAGCGCCTCAAGGTCTTCGCGCGGGGACTGTTGCCATTTCAGCGAGTCGAGCTGCTCATCCAGTTCGCTCAGCCGGGCGCTGTCGGTGTACCAGTCTGCCAGCCCGCAATACAGGGCATCACTGGCACTGATTTGCACACCACTGACGCCCAGATAAGTCCCCAGCTGGCCGGGTATTCTGCTTAGAAAATGGCTGGCGCCCACGTCCGGGAAATAGCCGATGGCGACCTCTGGCATCGCTAACCGGCTGCGTTCTGTGACCAGTCGAAAATCAGCCCCTTGTGCCAACCCCATGCCGCCGCCCAGAACATAGCCGTCCATCACGGCAAGCACGGGTTTGGCGTAGTGGTGCAGGGTCAGGTCGAGGGCGTATTCCTCCTCAAAAAATGCAGTGTGCAGGGTGCCGTTGTTTTTGTAGCTGTCATACAAAGAACGAATATCACCCCCTGCACAAAAGGCTTTTTCGCCTGCGCCGCGTAATACCACAGCGACCACGTGCGGGTCATTGGCCCAGTCATCGAGGTGCTGCTGGAGGCGGCGAACCATCTCAAGATTGAGGGCGTTGAGGCCGCTCGGGCGGTTAAGGGTCAGATGGCCAATTTTATTGCGCACCTGCGCGAGTACGGTGTCTGACGCGATGTCGCCATCGAGTGTCGTTGAGGATGAAGCCTGAGCAGTCATCGCTAACTCCCTGCTTTCTATTATTTTAAGGGGTGTTCGCGGGCGAACGATGGCCGATGCTAACAGTGCAAAATTGCCTTGTACAACCCTGATACGTGCAGGGCTGGTGTGCATTTTTGCCTGAGGGACGTGTATGGATCTTTACTGCGCCAACCAGCCGCCGTCGACATTCCAGGCCGCCCCGCGAACCTGGCTGCCGGCATCGCTGCACAGGAAGAGCACCAGTTCACCGAGTTGAGGCGGGGTGACAAATTCCAGCGAGGGCTGTTTCTCGGCAAGCAGATCATGCTGCGCCTGATAAGGGTCAATCCCCTGACTGATACGCTGATCTATCTGTTTTTGTACCAGCGGTGTCAGCACCCAGCCTGGGCAGATGGCATTGCAGGTGATATTGCTGGTGGCGGTCTCAAGGCCGACCACTTTGGTCAGGCCAATCACGCCATGTTTGGCGGCGACATACGCTGCCTTGCCGACCGAACCCACCTGACCGTGGACTGAGGCGATATTGACGATGCGTCCCCAGTCGCGTTTGCGCATGCCGGGCAGGGTGAGGCGAGTGCTGTGGAATACGGAGGAGAGGTTGATTGCGATGATGGCGTCCCAGCGTTCTACCGGGAACGCTTCAACGTTGGCGACATGCTGAATGCCCGCATTGTTGACCAAGATGTCGACACCGCCAAATTCACGCTCGGCGTATTCGATCATGTCAGCTATTTGTGCGGGGTCGCTCACATCCGCCGGGTGATGGCCGACCTTGCCACCGAACTGCTCCAGGTCGGCAATGACTTTGCCAGCATCGCCAAAACCGTTGAGTATCAGGTTGGCACCCGCTTTTGCCAGGCTTTGCGCTATACCCAGACCTATACCGCTGGTGGAACCGGTAACCAGGGCAGTTTTACCAGTAAGGCTCATGACGTATTCCTCAAGTGACACGTGGGGGGCGTGAATGAGAAACGTAGCACGAGGTTTGTGTTTGCGGATACGAAACGGCCCACCAAAAGGTGGGCCGTTTTCACTCAAGCCGGGGGATTAGTCCTGACGGCTGGTGACTTCCAGCAAGTGGTAGCCGAACTGGGTTTTAACCGGGCCTTGAACCACGTTGATCGGTGCACTGAAGACGACCGTGTCGAATTCTTTAACCATTTGGCCTGGACCGAACGAACCCAGATCACCGCCTTGACGGCTGGATGGGCAAGAGGAGTTGGCTTTTGCGACTTCGGCGAAATCAGCGCCGCCTTCAATTTGGGCTTTCAGTTCGTTGCACTTGTCTTCGCTGGCAACGAGGATGTGACGGGCAGTGGCTTTAGCCATGAGGGAGTACTCCTTTCAAGAAAGTGGTGAGCCTACCGGATTCAGTCAGTTTTTTCCCGGCTAAAGTTCCCATGTCTATCACGCTATCGCCTCGACGGATTGTCGTTGTGCCTGCAGTTGGGCTGCCGCGCCTCGCAACAACTGCTCGGTGGCATCCCATCCCAGGCAGCCATCGGTAATGGAGACGCCGTAGCGCAGGTTACTGCTCATGGGTTGGCAACCCTCAAAGATATGGCTTTCGAGCATCATGCCGATCAATGAACGATTGCCCTGCAGGCGCTGAGCCAATACGTCGTTAAATACATCAGGCTGGCGCAACGGGTCTTTGCCGCTGTTGGCGTGGCTGCAATCAACCATCAAGCGAGCCGGTATGGCATTTTTTTCAAGACCGGCGCGTGCTTTGGCAACGCTGCTGAAGTCGTAATTCGGCCCGCTGTGCCCGCCGCGCAGCACCAGATGGGTATCCGGATTGCCCGACGTCTGGATGATTGCCGGGTGGCCTTCAGCGTCGACGCCGAAGTGGCGATGAGAGTGGGCAGCTGAACGCATGGCATCGCAGGCGATGGCCACACCGCCATCAGTACCGTTTTTGAAACCGACAGGCACGCCCAGGCCGCTGGCCATCTCGCGGTGAATTTGCGATTCGGTCGTACGTGCACCAATGGCGACCCAGCCCAGCAGGTCATCAAAGTATCCAGCGGCCATCGGTTGCAACAACTCCGTAGCGATTGGCAGGCCCATGCCCAGCATTTCCAGCATCAGCTCGCGCGAGAGCGTGAGGCCGTGGGCCATGTCATCGCTGCCATCGAGATGCGGGTCATAGGCCAGGCCTTTCCATCCCACTGTTGTGCGCGGTTTTTCGATGTAGGCACGCATCACCAGCAACAGGTCATCACGCAGCTCGTGAGAAAGGGCTGCGAGGTGGCTGGCGTATTCAAGGGCAGCAACAGGGTCGTGGATGGAGCAGGGGCCGACTACGACCAGTAAACGGGAGTCTTCACCGTTTAAAATCGCGCGAATGGCCTGGCGCTGACGACTGACCCGTTGGCGAAGCGAATCGCTGAGCGGCAGTTGTTGCTTGAGTTGCGCGGCAGTAGGCAGGCGCAGGGAGCGTGCAGAAGGTGCGGTGTTGATTGCAGGGAGAGCAGTAATCGATGCGTTCATGATGGAGTTCCTGGGCAAGCGGCGGGTTTTCCCGCGCGCAGCCCTATTGGGGTGTTCGACAATTAGCCTGACTGGCTGTGAGTGCATGCGTGCCACCGATGTGATTTCGTTCGGAGGCGGCAGGCTGTCCCGAACGACGGTTGGTAAATCGCCATGCAGTGCAAAGGTCGAAGCGGTAATAAGTGGCGTAGTTCATGGTGTAATTCCTTTAAATTAGTCAATTTTTCAGGGGCTGAAAAAACAAAACCCCCGATCGGGAAGCCGACCGGGGGTGAGAATTCTCTGGTAGGCGACCCCTAAGTAGTGGGCGCCGTTTGGGTATCAGGCGCGCCAGTGGCTAAACCAATACCCAAAATAAAATCGTGCTACGGATTGCGCATTGTTCGCACACACAGAACCGACCGTGCGAGATTCGCAAGGGGGCTGACAAGCGTCTGTGAGGGGGCGATGCATCATGTGCGGTCTCCAATGAATGAGCCGAAGCTTACCTGAGGCACGACGACAGGTTCAATCAGAAATTAACCTGCTGTGGGTCTGCCTGACTTCAGAAGGGCTATGAGGGCATAGACCGTGTGAATCTCTGAACTGTTTGTCCATTGGGGTATCTAGAACTGGAACTCAACCTGATTAGGCGCATACTCAATCCAGCACGTCTTCGCTTTCTTCTTCAAGAGCAGGCATGCGTGAAGGAATGATGCCGTCTTTCATGCCCAGAAGTACCGCCACTTTATGGGCTTCACCCCTTTTCCCTTTCTTGCGCCCGGCGAGCACCTGATACGTAGTCGCCGGATCGACACCATTTTCCCGAGCGAACTCTTGCACGGATTTTCCCTGGTGATCCAGCCAAGCCTTGGCTTGTGCAGCGGTACGGATTCCGGTCATAGTTCAAAACCGTTCAAAGTTGTTTAATATTCATTAATTATACCATCCTGTGGGTGTTGAAAATGGGATCTTACATCCAAATGAGTGGCATTGGTTCGCGGCTACGGCAAGAAAGAGAAAGGCTTGGCTTGTCGCAAAAAGCTTTTGGTGAGATTGGTGGTGTCGAGGCCAATGCTCAAGGCAAATATGAGAGCGGTGAACGTGCGCCTAAAGCGGACTACTTGTCGCGTGTCGCAGAGCGTGGTGCGGATGTGCTTTATATTTTGACTGGCACTCCAACACCCACACTACTCGATAACCTTAGTCAGGTTGAAGAGAAGGTGCTGGTTAGTTACCGAATTTTGCATAAAGAAGACCAGGATGCCATTCGTCGGCTAACGGTCACCCTGGCTGAGATGTACTTGCCTGTTCAGGTTAAAGGGCGTCAGGAACCGAACGATACGTGAGTCGTATTGCGTCACCCGCCTGCTTTTTAACGTTTTGCTATGGATCGTCGATGGATCATGAGTAGGTTGGAGTGCATGTTTTTTGCTAAGGTGTCGTCAATCTACTTAGTTCAATTGGTGAGGTGCCGGCTTGATTCGGGTTCTGGTGGTCGATGATCACGATCTTGTGCGTACAGGCATCACACGAATGCTGGCTGATATAGATGGCCTGCAAGTGGTTGGGCAGGCTGAATCTGGTGAGGAATCCCTTATCAAGGCCCGTGAGCTTAAACCTGATGTGGTCTTGATGGATGTCAAAATGCCCGGCATTGGTGGGCTGGAAGCTACACGCAAAATGATGCGTAGCCATCCTGACATCAAGGTGGTAGCCGTGACCGTGTGTGAAGAGGACCCATTTCCGACACGGTTATTGCAGGCAGGCGCTGCCGGCTATATGACCAAGGGCGCGGGCCTGGCGGAGATGGTTCAGGCCATACGCCTTGTTTTTTCCGGGCAGCGCTATATCAGCCCGCAAGTCGCACAGCAATTGGCTCTCAAATCATTCCAGCCTGCCAGTGACTCACCTTTTGATGCACTGTCGGAGCGAGAAATCCAGATTGCTCTGATGATTGTGGGCTGTCAGAAGGTTCAAGTGATTTCTGACAAGCTGTGCTTGTCACCCAAAACGGTCAACACCTACCGCTATCGGATCTTTGAGAAACTTTCGGTCAAGAGTGATGTTGAGCTGGCATTGCTGGCTGTACGTCACGGCATGGTAGACGCTGGTTGAAAATGACTGACGTGTTCGATGCAAGCGCGTTTCTTTCGACCTGTAGTGGGCGCCCCGGTGTGTATCGCATGTTTGATAGCGATACGCGCCTGCTGTACGTGGGTAAGGCCAAGAACCTCAAAAAGCGTTTGGCCAGCTACTTTCGTAAAACCGGCCTGGCTCCGAAAACGGCGGCGCTGGTCGGGCGGATCGCGTACATCGAAACCACCATCACGGCCAATGAAACCGAAGCGCTGCTGCTTGAGCAGACGCTGATCAAAGAGTGGCGTCCGCCCTACAATATTCTTCTGCGCGACGACAAATCCTATCCCTATGTGTTCCTTTCGGACGGTGCATACCCGCGCTTAAGCATTCACCGTGGCGCCAAAAAAGCCAAAGGCAGGTATTTCGGACCTTATCCGAGTGCTGGGGCTATTCGAGAAAGCCTGAGTATCTTGCAAAAGACTTTTATGGTGCGTCAGTGCGAAGACAGTTACTTCAAGAACCGTACGCGCCCCTGTTTGCAATACCAGATCAAACGTTGCAAAGCGCCTTGTGTCGGCCTGGTTGATCCGCAGGTCTATGCCGAAGATGTGCGTCACTCGGTGATGTTTCTGGAAGGGCGCAGCAGTGCGCTGACCGACGAATTGAACAGCGCGATGGAACTGGCCGCCAGCACCCTTGATTTTGAGCGGGCCGCAGAAATACGTGATCAGATTTCACTGCTGCGTCGGGTTCAGGATCAGCAAAGCATGGAAGGTGGAACCGGCGATGTCGACGTAATCGCTGCTTTTGTGAACCCGGGCGGCGCATGTGTGCATTTGATCAATG
>NZ_JBJGEJ010000028.1:0-25861 GCF_045062345.1 Pseudomonas sp. 2024-210
AGTGAAACGATGCATCGCCGATGGTAGTGTGGGGTTTCCCCATGTGAGAGTAGGTCATCGTCAAGATTAAATTCCAAACCCCCTGTCTGCTCACGCAGACAGGGGGTTTGTTTTTGTGCGCGAAAAAACCTTAGTAGAAGTTCTCGACTTTTGTCAGGTGGTTGGCATCTGTAAAGGATTTCATGCGTCACGTAAGGTCAATTATTTTGGCGTTGCTCGATACTTAAATACAAAAAAACCACCTCATTAGGTGGTTTTTTGCGGATAGTTCTTAATCACCGTAATAAATACAGCCACTTGTGCAGGTTTCATGGATGCGAATTGCAGACAGTTCTGGAAGCAGTGGCTTGAGTTGTTGCCAAATCCACTTTGCCAAAACTTCGCTGGTCGGGTTTTCCAGTCCAGGGATGTCGTTCAAATAGTTATGATCAAGTAGCTCGTAAAGCGGTTTGAAAATGGCTTTTATTTCCGAGAAATCACGAATCCAGCCCGTAGCAGGATCAACGTCACCGCTTAAGTGAATTGCAACCTTAAACGAATGACCGTGCAATCGGCCGCATTTATGGCCTGCCGATACGTAAGGTAATTTATGCGCCGATTCGAAGGTGAACTCTTTGAAAATTTCCACAGTGTTGATTGCTCTTGAATAGATGGCTATCGCCTAAGGGACGAATGCAGGCCTGCAGTTTAGCAGCTAACCCCATACGTGCGGAATTCGCCCTTATGGACGCGCCGTTATCAGGTTAGCAAATTCAGTTTCACTTAAGCCTGCATCTCTATGATCAAATCTTTGCGATACTGGAAGCAGGCGATCAAGCGGAGGCCAGCGAGACAAGTGATGACAGTGAATGTGCGAGTTGGCAGGGTTGCTGCGCTGATGCTTTGTGTATTCTGCTCTTTGGCCTCTGCACGTGATTTAGGGCAGGACGAGGCCTTGCGTTTACGTCAGAGAGGCGCAATTTTGCCATTGGAACAACTCCTGCAACAGGTTCTGCAGCGTTACCCGGGTTCCAAGCTTTTGGAGGCCGAGCTGGAGGAAAAGCACGATGTTTATGTGTATGAAGTCGAGTTGTTAACGTCGGCTGGAATTGTGCGTGAAATAAAGCTTGATGCCAGTAATGGCCGTTTGCTCAAAGATGAGGAAGATGATTAATGAGGCTGCTGTTGGTAGAGGATCACGTTCCCTTGGCTGACCAGCTGATGGCGAGTCTGTCTCGCCAGGGTTACGCGGTGGATTGGTTGGCCGATGGGCGTGATGCTCTTTATCAGGGTAAAAGTGAGCCGTATGATTTAATTATTCTTGATCTGGGGCTGCCGGGACTGTCTGGAATCGATTTGCTTAAGCAGTGGCGGGCTGAAGGTCTGTCTATACCGGTGCTCGTTTTAACCGCGCGAAGTTCTTGGTCAGAGCGCATTGACGGTCTTAAAGCCGGTGCTGATGACTATGTCACCAAACCTTTTCATCCTGAAGAACTGCAACTGCGTGTGCAGGCGTTATTGCGGCGATCTCACGGGCAGGTGAATCAACCGCTTTTGAAGTCTGCGGGCCTTCAACTCGATGAATCGCGTCAATGCGCAATCAATGAAGGCGAAGAAGTGCAATTGACCTCTTCCGAGTTTCGCCTTCTGCGTTATTTTATGCTGCACCCTCAACAAATTCTTTCCAAGAGTCATTTAGCAGAACATCTTTACGACGGTGAGACGGAGCGCGACTCTAACGTTCTGGAAGTCCATGTGAATCACTTGCGACGCAAACTCGGGCGAGCGGTGATAGAAACACGCCGTGGGCAAGGGTATATATTTGGCGCTGGCGAGCAGTGAAGTCCATTCAGCGGCGTTTGAGTCTGGGTTTAATCAGTGCTCTGTTGATTGCCGGCCTAGTGGTGGGGCAAGTCAGTATCTGGTTATTTGAAAACGGTCTTCAGCGCTATTTGGAATCAGGTTTGCAAAACGACAGCGAAAATCTGTTGATTGCGTTGAGCCGAACGCCTCAAGGCTTACAGTTGGATGAGCGTCGAATATCTCCTGCCTATCAGCGGCCTTTTTCAGGCCATTATTTCAGTATTGCCTTCGGTGATACGCATTGGCGTTCCCGCTCGTTGTGGGATGCTCAATTACCTCAACCCAGCCACCCCGGGTTGGATCGAGCGCTGGAACCTGGGCCGGATGGCCAGATGTTGCTTGTTTTAAACAGCAATTATCAGCGCTTTGGCCAAACGGTCTCCATCACAGTGGCTCAGGACTACACACCCATTCGAAAAAGCTTCCAGCAAGTTCAGCGAGTGGGTTTAAGCATCTGGGTAGTTGCTCTGATCGTGATCTTGCTCCTCCAACGGTTAACGGTACGAACGGCCTTAAGGCCTTTGGAAACCGCTCGCAAACAGATAGTTCAATTACAGGCGGGGCAACGTTCTCAGCTTGATGAACAGGTTCCTCGGGAGCTTGAGCCGTTAGTGACGCAGATAAATCACTTGTTGATTCACACCGAAGACAACTTGAAACGCTCGCGTAATGCCATTGGCAATTTGGGGCACGCATTAAAAACGCCATTAGCAGTGTTGTTCAGTCTGGCGAAAGATCCACGCCTTGCTGATTACCCCCAGATCCAGAACACCCTGAGCGAACAACTTGAATCCATACAACAACGCATGAGTCGCGAACTGAATCGTGCTCGTTTGGCGGGGGATGCGCTTCCAGGCGCTCACTTTGAAGCAGATGCTGAACTCCCAGGCTTGATGGCTACCCTCGGCATGATTTACGGCGAGCATCTCGATCTAAAATTTAATGTCCCTCCTGGGCTTAACATGCCATGGGATCGTGAGGACATGCTCGAATTGCTCGGTAATTTATTGGATAACGCCTGCAAATGGGCAGACTCTCAGGTTGAGCTAAGAATAGCCCAGAGAGAGAACGAGTTTGAGATCGAAGTACAAGATGATGGCCCTGGTATTCCTGAATCAGAGCGAGATCAAGTGTTCACCCGAGGAACCCGGCTGGACGAGCAAACCAGTGGTCATGGTTTGGGATTGGGCATTGTGAGGGATGTCGTTGAAGCGTGGGGAGGGGAGATGCAACTGTCTACAGGGGCACTGGGCGGGTTGTCAGTATTGATTAAATTGCAGGTACGCGTCCGATAACGGTGACGGGTCATACGAGGCCAGTCACCGTTCAGCCGGAGCGAATAGCCTAGACGCGAAACTGATCCATCAAAGTCTGCTGTTGATTCGCCAGAGTATTCAGTGATTGACTGACCCGTGCAGATTCGTTGGCCTGCTCGGACAATGACTCCGTAACATCGCGGATAGTGGCCACATTGCTGTTGATCTCTTCGGCCACTGCACTTTGTTCTTCCGCGGCGCTGGCAATCTGCAGGTTCATGTCCGTAATCACAGTGACGGCTTCACCGATCTGTTGCAGAGCCGTTACCGCCTGACTTACTTGCTCAACGCTGCCTTGGGCTTGGCGATGGCTATTGCTCATTGAGCTGACGACTTCCTGAGTGCCCACTTGCAACTGTTCGATCACTTGCCGGGTTTCTTCGACCGACTCTTGTGTTCGGCGGGCCAGGTTGCGAACTTCGTCGGCCACCACCGCAAAACCTCGGCCGGCTTCACCTGCACGCGCCGCTTCAATGGCAGCATTCAATGCCAGTAAATTGGTTTGCTCGGCGATGGCACGAATGACTTCCAGTACCGAACCGATTTTCTCACTATTGGCCGCCAGTCCTTGTACTTGAGTCATGGCCACGCTCATGTCAGCGGCCAGAACATCGATGCTGGATGTGGTGCGATCAATGATGGTCAGTCCTTGGCGAGTAGCTTGGTCTGCGTCCCGCGCAGCCTGAGCAGCTTGGGCCGCGCTGCGGGCAACATCTTGTGCAGTGGCACTCATTTCATGGGATGCGGTGGCAGCCTGATCAACCTGGCGGTATTGCTGCTCCATGCCTGCGCTGGTCTGGCTGGCGATGGCTGCTGACTGATCAGCTGTGTTGCGAGCATCCTGCACTGAGCGTTTTACCTCAGCAATGACGGGTTGTAACTTGTCGAGGAAGCGGTTGAACCAGCCGGCCAATTGGCCCAACTCGTCTTTTTTGTCATAGGCCAGGCGTCGTGTCAGATCGCCTTCACCGCTGGCAATATCTTCCAGCATATGGGCAACGCCCAGAATCGGGCGTGTGACGCTGCGAGCCATCAGCCATATCAGTAGCAAGCCGATGATCGCTGCAAGCGACCCCAGACTCAGTTCAATGAGGGCGCCGCCGCGATTACGAGTTTCTAGTTCAGCTTGCAACGCTTGCGCAGGACCAACCAGCACTTTTTCAGGCACGTCCAGCAATACGCCCCATGGCTTGCTGCCGGGAATGGGGTTAAATGGAGTTAGTATCTTAAGACGTTCATGCGCATGCAGGCTTTGCGGCTGATTACCAGTGGCCATCAGTTTTATCAGTTGTGCGCCATCATCGACGTCTACTTGATCAAGGCGTTGTGCCAGTTTGCTTGCATCCTTGCTGAAGCCTGCCAATATGCCTGCCGAACTGACAATGCTGACATTGGTTTGCCCGTCATAAAGCTTTTGACTCGCCAGTTTGCTAATGGCTTGCAGGCTATTGAGGTTGATATCAACCGAAAGCGAAGCGATCAGCTTGCCATTAACCAGCAGTGGAAAAACGATGCTGGTCATCAATACATTTTGACCATCGATCTCGTAGAAATATGGCTCGATAATGCATGGCTTAAGTGTTTCTCGAGGGCAAGTGAACCACGAGTTATTAGCTTGCCCACTGGGGCCGGTGCTGGTGTCAGCTAGATCGGCTTCCGGCAATGCCGTCGAGGTCAGCTTGCCGGGCGTGGGTTGCGACCAATAGAGGGAAAAGCGGCCTTTATCATTGCTGCCCAGCTCTTTTTGATGGTCAAACAACGCATCCTTGCTATCCAATGCGTTGGCTTCAAACACTAGGGACAAGCCCAGCAAATCAGGGTTAGCTTGTAATGCTGCCTTTACCTGACGGGTAAGGTCTTCACGCAGGTCAAAGGCATCCAGAAAACGCTTTTCCGATTGCTCACGTAAAAACAGGACCTGGCGTGCGAAACCATTGCCGTATTGATAGGCATCCATAAACTGACGACTGATTGCCAGCGCCTGAGCTTCACCTTGGGCTTCAATGCGCGCCTTGGCCGATTCATTGAGCATCTGTGTACTCGAAGCTTCTACAAGTTGGGTTGTGTAATCCATGCGATAAAGCGAAAGTCCAACCAGCAAAGCTACGATACTGAGTAGGCAAAGTCCGGAGAGGAGGGAGATTTTCCACTGGATGGAAAGCTGTCTGATCGACATGGAGACATCCTAAATAGAGGCTTTGACTGTTAGCGGCTGCCAACGGTTTTTCTTTACTGCGATCTCTACTTTTTAAGCGTCTGCATTCATCTTCGATCAAATACTTAAACCTGTGAAATACAAGGGTCAGGGCTCTTGGTGGGACGGGCTGTGGAGGTCTTAAGGCTTCACTTTGACAAGGCGTTCATGCTGCTGCAAAGTGTTCGCCCTCAAATATGTCCTTCCTTCAGAACCGGCGACTGAAACAGCAGTCCTGCGTCCGGAATTTCCCGCTTTACGGTGTTTATCGTGGTGCGCTCTATGAGGTTGTAAAGATGAATGCAGTAATTGCAGCGGTCGGCATCATGCTTGTGCTTAGCCTTTCCCGTGTGCATGTGGTGATCGCTCTTATCGTAGGGGCTGTCGTTGGCGGTCTCGTGGGCGGATTAGGCGTTGAAGCAACGCTCAATGCGTTCAATAGCGGGCTTGGCGGTGGTGCTCAAGTCGCGTTGTCATACGCCATGTTGGGAGCTTTCGCAGTCGCCATCGCTAAATCAGGTCTGGCCCATGCCCTGGCCGATAAAGCCCTGGTCATGGTCAACAAGCAGCAAGCTGCCGGTGGCAATCGGATCAAATGGCTTTTGATTGGCTTATTGCTGGTGGTTGCGATTTGCTCGCAAAACATCTTGCCGATCCATATCGCATTTATCCCTTTGTTGGTTCCACCTCTGCTTTATGTGTTGACCAAGCTAAAAATTGACCGCCGTTTGGTCGCCTGTGTGATGACATTTGGCCTGATCACGCCGTATATGTTTTTACCCGTGGGCTTTGGCAATATCTTCCTCAATCAAATTTTGCTCGCGAACGTGCGCAATAGCGGAGTGGATGTCAGCCAGGTCAATGTCACCCATGCGATGGCCATTCCTGCGTTGGGCATGTTGTTTGGCTTGTTGGTAGCCGTATTTATCAGCTATCGCAAAAAACGCGAGTATGACTTGGCCAAAATTGAGCAGGTCGAGCAGGTAGCGGTCAGGTATAACCCGCTGACATTGATCGTGGCCGGAGTTGCCATTGCCGCCGCGTTTATCATCCAGCTGTGGCTGGGTTCGATGATCATCGGCGCTCTGGCGGGTTTTTTGATTTTCTCGGCTTCAGGAATTGTGCGCTGGCGTGAGACCGACGACCTGTTCACCGAAGGTATGAAAATGATGGCCATGATTGGTTTTATCATGATCGCGGCCTCAGGTTTTGCTGAGGTGATGAAGGCAACGGGTGAAGTTAAGTCTCTGGTGGAAGCATCCGCCGGCTGGATAAACCACAACAAAGGAATTGGCGCACTCTTGATGTTGTTGGTCGGGCTACTGGTGACCATGGGCATCGGTTCGTCGTTTTCGACTGTGCCCATTTTGGCGGCTATTTTTGTTCCCTTGTGTGTGCAGCTTGGGTTTAGCCCGATGGCCATTGTTTGTATCGTCGGAACCGCAGGGGCCTTGGGTGACGCGGGTTCACCTGCGTCTGACTCTACCTTGGGACCGACCTCCGGCCTGAACATTGACGGCCAGCATCACCATATATGGGATACCGTCGTGCCTACGTTCCTGCACTACAACTTGCCGTTACTGGCCTTTGGCTGGGTGGCGGCAATGGTTCTGTAAAAATAACGAGCTGCGGCAAGCACTCATGGCAGTTCAATCCGACCGTTTTCACCAGGAACGGTCGGCCAATCGCCTGCCGCCCAGCGCGCTCTGGCCTGATCTATCAGCGCCGGACTACTGGCAACAAAGTTCCAGTTCATGCGCCTCGGGCCGTCCAGCGCAGCGCCTCCAATCAATACCAGGTGGCAATCCCGCTCTGCGAACACTGTAGCCTGCTGCTCGGTAGGCAGAAGCACAAGGCAGTGGGGCTCGATAGCTTGGCCATCCAGTCGAACATCACCTTCCAGTACATAAAGCGCGCGCTCAGGATGTTCCGTCGGAATTAGGAGCGTGGTGGCTGTCTGCATATGTACTTCGGCATACAGGGTGGGCGAGAGTACGGGTACAGGGGCGGTCAGTCCAAACCCGGTACCTGCGATCAGACGAATCTGGACACCTGAGCTGTCACTGACGGGCAAGCTGTCGGCCGTGTGATGGCTGTACAGCCCGGAACCTTGTTCATCTTTTATGGGGGAGGCCAGCCACACTTGCAGCCCATGTAAGGTTGAGCCTTGAGCCCTCAGCGCGCTGGGCGTTCGTTCAACATGGGCGATCGCCGCACCTGCCGTCATCCAGCTGACTTCGCCAGGGCTGACGAGCTGGTCCGAGCCCAAGCTGTCCTTGTGCAGCAGCTGCCCTTCAAATAAATAGGTCAGCGTCGACAGGCCGATATGTGGATGCTGCCGAATATTCATCCCTTGGCCAGGCCCATAGCGTGTTAGAAGCATATGATCGAAAAATACGAAAGGCCCAACGCTGCGGCATTTGGCTGTGGGCAGGGGGCGTAGGATCGATTGGCCTTCGACTTCTTCAGCTCGGGGGCGAATCACGGTCAAGGAATCCATCGTGCAGTACCGGCAGAGGAGAAGCGTTGAGCATAACCCAACGCCTTATGACCCTGTTTCTGGATTACTGACTGAAAGCACCTTCAGATAGATGAGTCTCGATGGTGATATCGGCGGTAGTCATCAGTTTATGAACAGGACACTTATCAGCCACTCTGTGCAGTTCATCGCGTTGAGCATCGGTCAAAACGCCTTTAAGTGTCAGTTTGACATGCAGCGCGTATTTGCCCTGCTGCTCCTCAGTGGCGTCGTGTTTGACTTCCACTGTGACTCCGGTCAACGGAATGTCCTTCTTTTGCGCATAGAGCTTGACCGTCAGTGCTTTGCACGCGCCCAGAGCGGCATCGAAATAATCATGGGGAGAGGGGGCCGAGCTTTCGCCGCCCATTGTTTTGGGCAAATCAGTGAACACTTCGTGCTCGTCGATCTTGATGCTGTGGCGAAAGCTGTCGTGAGACACGGTATTTACGGTAACAGTCATGGCAAACCTCACAGTGGCAGAGATAAAGGTCCTGATCTTTATAGAGCATGTTGCGCGTTGTGCGTTCCCTTTGATCGCTTGCTGAACCTGTAAGCCTCGCCGCAGGTCTACAGAGACTACGGGAGAGGAGAGTTAAGGTGCGATTGAAACACTCTGTGCTGGCTTTGGCGCTGTTGACTGCAAGTGCATGGGTTCAAGCCAGGGACTATGCCTACAGCGATGCCCACCTTCACTACGTCGATTTCTTCCAGGAAACCGAGGGCATGAGTACGTTACTTCAGGTCATGGCCAGGAATCGCATTGATCATGTGATGATTTCCGGTATTCCGGTCGCCAAAAAATGGCACGAGGACGAGCCCAAGCGTCCTCGTTATTATGCCGGCGACGATGCTGATGCCTATTGGTATAGCGCAACGGATGTATGGGTTGCGACGGCTGTCAGGCAGTTGACTGCAGAGCAGAGCAAGCATTTTCATCCGTTTCTGTCAGGGTTTAATCCAAATGACAAAAACTCGGCGGCTCACATACAGCGCATGCTCGATCTGGATCCTGGGTTGTGGCAGGGCATCGGTGAAGTCTTCACGCGCCATGACGACCTGACGGCCCTCATTTCCGGTGATACTCCGCGCGCCAACAATGAAGCGCTGAGCAAGGTCTACGCGCTGGCCGCGAAGCATGATTTACCCGTTTTAGTGCATTCCAACATTACCTCCAAGCGAGAGCGCAATCCGCTGTATCTGGCCGAGATTGAGGAGCCGCTGACCCTGCATCCTGATACCCGATTCATTTGGGCACATGCGGGCACCAGCGCTGAAATTCATCGGCACCAGACGCAAATGCCGTTCTTGCTGCCCGAGCTGACACGTCTATTGGCTAAATACCCTAACCTGTATATAGACCTTTCCTGGAGCATGCTCACGCCGTATCTGCTGGATGAAAACGGTAAGGCCAGGCCTGAATGGGTCGCGCTGGTAGAGCGCTTCCCGGAGCGATTTATGCTGGGGTCAGATGTGGTAGGCCGCTTTGACAAACTGGGTGAGGAATTAAAGAGTTTTGATCCCTTTCTCGATGCTCTGACTGAAAGCGTCGCCCATAAAGTAGCCAAGGATAATTTTGTGTCCGTGCTGCCCAAGCAGCGCTAACCGGTTTCTTACAGACAAAAAAAGCCCCGAATTCTCGGGGCTTTTTTTATGTCGCGAACGGACGGCTTATTGGCCAGTCCAGCGCTTCAGTACCAGAGTGGCGTTAGTGCCGCCGAAACCGAAGCTGTTGCTCATCACGTTGTTCAACGTGACGTCTTCGCGAGTTTTGGTCAGGATCGGCATATCGGCTACAACCGGATCCAGCTCTTCGATGTTGGCAGAACCGGCAATGAAGTTGCCTTCCATCATCAGCAAGCAGTAGATCGCTTCGTGAACGCCTGCGGCGCCCAGCGAGTGACCCGACAGGCTTTTAGTCGAGCTGATTGCAGGGGCTTTGTCACCGAACACCGCACGAACACCTTCCATTTCCTTGGCGTCGCCTACCGGAGTAGAAGTGCCGTGGGTGTTGAGGTAATCGATCGGGCCATCAACTGTTGCCATTGCCATCTGCATGCAGCGGATAGCGCCTTCGCCGCTTGGAGCTACCATGTCATAGCCGTCAGACGTGGCGCCGTAGCCAACGATCTCAGCGTAGATTTTGGCGCCGCGAGCCAGAGCGTGTTCCAGTTCTTCAACGACAACCATGCCGCCACCACCGGCAATAACAAAACCGTCACGGTTTTTGTCATATGCACGGGATGCTTTTTCAGGCGTGTCGTTATATTGAGTGGACAGGGCGCCCATGGCGTCGAACAGGAACGATTGGCTCCAATGTTCTTCTTCGCCGCCGCCGGCAAAAACGATGTCCTGTTTGCCCAGCTGGATTTGTTCAACTGCGGTGCCGATGCAGTGAGCACTGGTGGCGCAGGCGGAAGAGATCGAGTAGTTCACGCCCTTGATCTTGAAGGGCGTGGCCAGGCAGGCGGAAACGGTGCTGCCCATGGTCCGCGTTACACGGTACGGACCTACACGCTTGACGCCTTTTTCACGCAGGATGTCCAGCGCTTCCATCTGGTTCAAGGTCGATGCGCCGCCGGAACCGGCGATCAGGCCAGTACGCGGGTTGGAGACTTGCTCCTCGGTCAGACCCGAATCAGTAATGGCGTCTTTCATGGCCAGATAGGCGTAAGCCGCTGCATGGCCGACGAAGCGATAAATCTTGCGATCGATCAGTTCTTCGAGAGGCAGGTCAATGGAGCCGGAAACCTGGCTACGCAGACCCATTTCAGCATATTCCGGATTGAATCGGATGCCAGGTCGACTTGCACGCAGGTTAGCGGAGACGGTCTCTTTGTCATTGCCCAAGCACGAAACGATGCCCAGACCAGTGATAACGACGCGACGCATGCGGATAACCCTTAGAAGTTTTCAGTGGAAGTAAAAACGCCGACTCGAAGGCCTTCGGCGGTATAGATCTCGCGACCATCTACGCTCACCGAACCATCGGCAATGGCCAGGTTCAGCTTGCCGCGCAGGACGCGTTTGATATGAATGTTGTAGGTGATCTTTTTAGCGGTTGGCAACACTTGGCCGAAAAACTTCACTTCGCCTGAACCCAGTGCGCGACCGCGGCCCGGCAAGCCTTGCCAGCCGAGGAAAAAGCCGACCAGCTGCCACATGGCATCAAGGCCCAGGCAGCCCGGCATGACTGGATCGCCTTCAAAGTGGCAAGCAAAGAACCACAGGTCTGGATTGATATCCAGCTCGGCGACCAATTCACCTTTGCCGTACTTGCCACCCTCGTCACTGATATGGGTAATGCGATCGACCATCAGCATGTTAGGGGCGGGCAGTTGCGCGTTACCCGGGCCAAAAAGTTCGCCGCGGCTACAGCGCAGCAGATCTTCCCGAGTAAAGGCGTTTTGTTTGGTCATGCGAGCTCCTCAATAATCCCATGCGGCAGGTGGGGCAATTCTTCCCGACCAACTGAAACGTTCATGTATCAGTTCGCCAGCCTACACATAGACTATTGCGTTGTAGTGAAAGTCACAGCGTCAAGGACAAGAATGTACACTTGTTCACTGAAAATTTAAATCAGGCCGGTTCAGGGGCCCATCAGGGTGCCTAAGACTGCCGCACTTTTGTATTTAACGCCAGTAATTAGCCATAAATCACTGGACCCAGCGTTGCAGAATTTCTTCAAGATCCGCCCGTTTGAACGGCTTGGCGAGGTAATCGTTCATTCCGGCTTCCAGGCAAGCTTCTCTATCCCCCTGTAAAGCGTTGGCGGTCAGGGCGATGATTGGAACAGTCGCGCAGCCTGGTAATTGACGGATCTGCCGGGTGGCTTCATAACCATCAATGATCGGTAGCCGGCAATCCATCAAAATGGCGGCGTAGCGGTCAGTGTTGGCGCGGTGAATTGCCTGGGCGCCATCACTGACCACGCATACCTCGTATCCCAGTCCTACCAGTACAGCCTCAATAACGGTTTGATTGACCCGATTGTCTTCGACCAGCAGGATGATGCGGCCCGCCATTTGTCTTGCCTGCGCCGTCAGATCGGGTCCGTTGTTCAAAGGCGCAGAGTGATGAAGCTCCAGCGGAATTTCCAGGGTGAACACGGAGCCTTGAGCTGTTTCACTTTTGGCATGCAGAGTGCCACCCATGCGCTCTGCCAGCGTACGCGCGATGGGCAGCCCCAGCCCGGTCCCGCCATAGCGGCGCGAAATGGAGCTGTCTGCTTGCTGGAATGCGTTAAACATAGATTCGAGCTTGTCGGTACTGATGCCAATGCCACTGTCGCGCACCGTACAGGTAAACCAGATCAACTCATGGTCCAGCGGCTGCCAGTGCGGCTCGATGCTGATCTGACCCTGCTCGGTAAACTTCAAGGCATTGCCGATCAGATTGACCAGGATTTGCCGAATACGGGTGGGGTCACCCAGAACGTGCAGCTTGTTCAACCCCTCGGGGATGACTAACTGCAGCTGCAAGCCGCGTTGCCCGGCGGTGTGATGAAACGCCTGAGCACAGTTGCTGACCAGGTCTGCGAGATTGAACGGAATGTTTTCGAGTTCGAGTGCCGAACGTTCGATTCTCGAGAAGTCGAGGATGTCGTTGATGACTTTTAGCAGGTGTTCGGTCGATTCCGAGGCAAGGGCAGCGTACTCGGCCTGCTCCTCAGTCATTTCAGTGGTTTCCATTAACTGAAGCATCCCTAGAACGCCATTCATCGGGGTGCGTAATTCGTGACTCATCATTGCCAGAAAGTCAGTTTTCGCGCTGTTGGCGCGTTCCGCTTCTTCACGTGCCTGAATCAATTGAGCAATAGCGGATTGTTGCTCGCGGCTGGCTTTGGCCAGGCCGTCGGCCAAATTATTGATATGTTGGGCCAGACTGCCTAATTCGCCATCATCGACCACAGGCAAGGGCGTTTTGTAGTCGCCTCGCTGGATGGCATTGACTGCGTTGCTCATGGCCATGATGGGTCTGGACAGGTTGGAAGCCAGGCGCCGGGCAAGTAGATAGGTAAAGCCAAGTGCAAAAAGCGCCAGAATCACGGCTTTCAGCAGGATTTCTTGCTGGCGCTTGCTGAATGCTTGGTTGGACATGCCCACCCGCACCTTACCCAAGTAATCCTCGTCCGGAGCCGAAGCCTGCCGGTTGCTCAATACAAAAGCATTGCCAGCGGCATTTCTTTGCAAACGAACGGGGGCCTGAAAGACTTCTGTCGGTGTGGCTTGATCTTCAGGTGATACCGGTTGTTCAGCATGGACCAGTACGTTGTTGTTACGGTCCTGTACCTGCACAAACTGTACATGCGGTGTGTTTAGCGAGGCTTTTACCAGGGTATCCAGAACTTGTGCGTTACCGGTGATTACCCCGTATTCAGTGGCAGGTGCCAACTGGTTGGCTATCAATTGGCCAGTGTGATTCATCTCCTGACGCAAGTCTTGAATGCGTACAAAGGTAAAAAAACTGATCAACAGCAACGTCAGTAGAAGCGCCGGCCCGAGGCTCATCATTTGTGTGCGGGTGTGTATGCCCCAGCGGCGGCGAGCGATCATTAACACAGCGCTCCGTTTGTCTTGCGCATGGCCCCGGATGTATTGCCCATGTGTTCGCTCATCCTTGACGATGAAGTCAGCCAATTTCGTGGGCAGGACGGCTGCCTCATTCTTTTAAGTTGCCGGCAGTATGTTAACTGAGCTGACTCGCTTTTCCAGCCATCACGCTTCATTTTCCGGTATCTGAAACGTTCAAACTCTCGCCTTGCAGGATGTGCTCCGTATAATGCCGCCATTGCCAACCGCTAGACAAATGACGGGACTACAGATGACTGAACAGCGCGCTATTGCGGTCTTGGGAGGCGGAAGCTTTGGCACTGCCGTGGCCAACTTGCTGGCAGAAAATGGTCATCGCGTACGCCAGTGGATGCGCGATCCCGAGCAGGCCGAGGCGATCCGGCTTAATCGAGAAAATCCCCGTTACCTTAAAGGCATCAAAATTCATCCCGATGTTGAGCCGGTTACAGACCTGCAAGCGACACTCGATGACTGTGATCTGTGTTTTGTGGCGTTACCTTCCAGCGCCTTGCGCAATGTGCTGGCCGAACATGCCGAGCGCTTGAGCGGAAAAATGCTGGTCAGCCTGACCAAAGGGATTGAACCACACAGTTTCAAACTGATGAGTGAAATCCTTGAGGAAATAGCTCCGCAAGCCCGAATCGGCGTTCTGTCCGGGCCTAATCTGGCGCGTGAGGTGGCGGAACATGCACTGACAGCGACCGTCGTGGCCAGCGCCGATGAAGCGCTGTGCACCCGTGTCCAAGCGGCACTGCATGGCCGTACTTTCCGGGTATACGCCAGTGCTGACCGTTTTGGCGTGGAGTTGGGCGGGGCGTTAAAAAACGTCTACGCGATTATGGCCGGCATGGCCGTGGCGTTGGGGATGGGTGAAAACACCAAGAGTATGCTGATTACCCGCGCGCTTGCAGAAATGACCCGCTTTGCGGTCAGCCAGGGGGCCAATCCGATGACTTTTTTGGGGCTGGCAGGTGTCGGTGATTTGATAGTGACCTGTTCGTCCCCCAAAAGCCGTAATTATCAAGTGGGTTATGCCTTGGGGCAGGGCTTGAGTCTTGAAGAAGCTGTCACGCGTTTGGGTGAAGTTGCCGAGGGTGTCAACACGCTCAAAGTGCTCAAGGTGAAGGCGCAGGAATTGAATGTTTACATGCCACTGGTTGCCGGCTTACACGCAGTCCTTTTTGAAGGCCGCACACTCGCGCAGGTCATTGAGTTACTGATGCGCGCCGAACCCAAGACCGATGTCGACTTTATCTCTCCCAGTGGTTTTAACTAAACGAAGGAGCAGCACATGAATGATTCTAAAAATGCACCGAAGTACGAGTCCATTGTTTTGCGTGTGCTCTGGATGCTGGTCTTCCTCCTGGTCTGGCAAGTCGCACAGTTGGTGCTTGGCGGCCTGGTGCTGGTGCAACTGATATTCCGACTGGTCTATGGTGCGCCCAATGGCGGGCTGATGAACTTTGGCGACAGTCTTAGCCAATACCTCGCGCAAATTGGCCGCTTTGGCAGCTTTCACACCGAGCAAAAGCCGTGGCCGTTTGCTGATTGGCCGACTGCGCGTGCACCAGAAGGTGGGGCACCGTATGTGGCCAGCACCGAGAGCAAGCCATGAAACTATGGGTTTTACGTCACGGAGAAGCCGAGCCATACGCCCGGCGAGATGCTGAGCGCGAACTGACTGCTCGAGGGTGTGAACAGGTGCGGTGCAGTGCGGCTCAACTACTGGGCAAGCCACTGGATCGCATCTGGGTCAGTCCCTATGTGCGGGCGCAGCAAACCGCCGCGCTGGTCTGTGAAGTGCTGGGGTTTAGGGGGGAGTTGAAAACCGTGCTGTGGCTGACGCCAGACAGCGAACCCAAATATGCCGCCAGTCAACTACCTGATGATGGGCATCTTCTTTTGGTGAGTCACCAGCCTTTCGTGGGCGACCTGATCAGCCTGCTTCAATTCGGTCATATGCGTCAGCCGCAGCCCATGAAAACAGCCAGCCTTGCAGAACTTGAAGGTGAGTGGCCTCTGGCCGGCAGCATGACGCTTCTGAGTGTGGTTAATCCCTGACACGCTCTCAGGAAGTAAAAACAGGTTCCAGTACAGGGCGGTTGCACAAAGGGCGCGGTGTGAAACATAGTTCAGGTCATATAGCCCCCAGCACTCTCTGACCAAGGAATGCCCCATGAGTATGTGGACACGCGTGCCCGATTTGGCACACCTCAACGCGATGCGTAAAAACACCATTTGCGACGTGCTCGATATCACGTTCGATGCGTACGACGATGAGTCAATCACGGCAAGCATGGTGGTTGACCATCGCACCCACCAGCCTTTCGGTTTGCTGCATGGCGGTGCTTCCGTGGTTCTGGCTGAAACCTTGGGTTCGATGGCCAGTTACCTGTGCATCGATGCCCAAAAGTTTTATTGCGTGGGACTTGAGGTCAACGCAAACCACCTGCGCGGCGTGCGCAGCGGTCGGGTCAGTGCGGTCGCGCGGCCAGTTCATATGGGGCGCACTACCCATGTGTGGGACATTCGTCTGACAGACGACAGCGGTAAACTCAACTGCATTTCGCGACTGACCATAGCGATCGTGCCGTTAGGTGACGCGCCGCCTGCGAGGTGATAGTGGTCTAGCCGTGGCCGGAGTGGCGTCACTCATGGCGTATCTATGAGTTGTTATAAGGGGGGTTCCTGCAGACAATATGGCGTATTCCTATATTTGGACGCCTTGTATGTCTAGGCAGGTTTTTTTCGCCCACGCCAACGGTTTTCCATCGGCCACCTACGGTAAATTATTTGATGCCCTCGCTCCGGACTTCTCGGTTACTCATCTACCTCTGCACGGGCATGATCCACGTTTTCCAGTAGACAACAATTGGCACAATCTGGTGGATGAGCTGATTTTTCATCTGCAACAGCAAAGTGGCCCTGTGTTGGGTGTAGGCCATTCAATGGGCGGGATGCTGCACCTGCATGCGGCTTTGCGCTGTCCGCATTTGTACAAAGGTGTGGTCATGCTGGACTCACCGGTGTTGAGCTTGATGGACCAGTGGGTGATTCGAGCCGCCAAGCGATTTGGTTTTATCGACCGTCTGACCCCTGCCGGGCGTACCTTGGGGCGTCGTGAGGAGTTTGCCGATCACGCAGCGGCCAGGGAATACTTTGCCAGCAAGTCGCTGTTTCGCAGTTTCGACCCCGAGTGTTTTGAGGCATATCTGGCGCATGGTCTGCATCCGGTCGAAGATTGCTTGCGCTTGCGCTTTGACCCGGCAACAGAAATTAACATCTACCGGGGTGTTCCTCACACCAGTCCCGGCAGTGCACGCCATCTGCAAGTACCTTTGACAGTGGTCTCCGGCCGAGAGAGTCGTGTGGTCATGCGCCATCATGCCAAGGCCGTAGCGCGCATGCGCAACGGCGAGTCAATGAGTGTGCCGGGCGGGCATATGTTCCCGCTGGAGCGACCCCATGACACCGCGACCTTGCTCAAAGAGATTTTTGCCCGCTGGGCGCTTCGTCATTCTGGACATTAAAGAGCCTATTGCATGAGTTTTGTGGTTGAAGAAATCCGCTTGAGCCTTCCGCATATCGAGCTTGCCGCGCATATTTTCGGCCCCGAAGACGGGTTGCCGGTCATAGCCCTGCATGGCTGGCTGGACAACGCCAACAGCTTTGCGCGCTTGGCACCCAGGCTTGAGGGGCTACGTATCGTCGCACTGGACTTCGCCGGGCATGGTCATTCGGATCACCGGCCGAGTGGAGCAGGCTATGCGCTAGCGGACTATGCCTTTGATGTGTTGCGCGTGGCAGAGCAATTGGGCTGGAAGCGCTTTGCTCTATTGGGACATTCGTTGGGAGCGATTGTGTCAGTGGTCATTGCTGGCGCTTTCCCCGAGCGCATCACGCACCTGGCACTGATTGACGGCATTTTGCTGCGTAGCGGCCCCGCAGAGGATGCAGCCCGGCAAATGGGCAAAGCTCTGCAAGCGCAGCTTGACCTCCAAAACAAGCGCAAATCGGTGCACCCAACACTGGAGCGGGCGATTGAAGCGCGGATGAAAGGCATGGTTGCGGTCAGTCGAGAAGCCGCAGAGCTTTTGGCCCAGCGTGGGCTGATGCCCGTGCCCGGGGGCTATAGCTGGCGCAGTGACAGTCGCCTGACCTTGCCGTCGCCTGTGCGCCTGACTGACGAGCAGGCCATGTCATTTGTTCAGCGAGTGGCGTGCCCGACGACATTGGTCGTGGCTGAGCAGGGCATGTTGATTGATCATCCCGAGTTGCTGGATCGTCTACCCTTCACCTTTGAACGGTTGCCCGGGGGGCATCATTTGCACCTGAATGACGAGGCGGGCGCCATCCTTGTTGCAGACTGTTTCAATCGGTTCTTCGCTGCTCCTTGACTTGCGGCAACCAACTGCCGAGGCTTGGCGGGTTGAAATAGGAGACAACCATGATAGATCTCTATACCGCTGCGACCTCGAAAGGCCATCCGGTCTCTATCGCATGGATGCACAATGACATGTCACCGCTGCGTGGCATGCGCCGATGAAGCATACTGCCCGCCTTATCCTGGCGTTGGGTTTGGCCTGTTCAAGTCCTTTACTGTGGGCCGCCGATATTCCCGGCAGCCATGACTTGCCGGGTGTGCCGCGCCTGGCCGACGCACAAATCGTCGATTACATCGTTCGCCCTGATGTAGAACGTATTTACCCGTTGGGTTCGATTCGCAAAATCAGTGGTCGATTGCGCTTTGAAGCACAGCTCAACACCCGCGGTCAGACCACCGCAGTGACTTACGAATTGCCTGCTGAACACAGTGCAACCGAAGCATTCACGGCTGCGCGTGAAGCCCTGCAAGCACAAGGCGCAGAATTGCTGTTCTGGTGCCAGGCGCGGGATTGTGGTGAAAGCAGCCTATGGGCAAATGAGGTGTTCGGTAACTCAAAACTGACGGGTTCAGATGAGCAGCAAACCTATTTGTTGTTGCGTCGGGCTGCCCCCGAGCAGAACCAGCTGGTTGCCTTGTACGGCATCAATCGGGGCAACCGCAAAGCCTATTTGCATGTCGAACAAATGCAGGCGAGCACCGACCTTGGTGAGCTGTTGCCTACCTCGGCCACCTTGCAGCGTCAGTTGAAAAGCACGGGCGAACTGGACTTACCTAAACTCACGGGTGAGCCGGATGCACAGTGGCTGACCCTGATTTCACGCGCATTGAACCTTGATACCACTTCTAGAGTCAGTTTGACCGGTAGCCAAGCCTCAGCATGGCGGGATGCACTGATCAACAAAGGTGTACGGGCCGCTCGTATGGAACTGGGCAACAGTCAAGCCAATGGCTTGCATATCGAGTTGCTGCGCTAGTCAAACAGCTACCACGGCTACACTTGGGGTAGCCGTCGTCTCTTATTTCACGTTGTATTTTGTGCGGAATACACATGCTCAATAACGATCGCCTGCTGGTGCAGATTCTGCTTCTGGTGTTGTTTGGTGCCAGTCTGTGGGTGATGGCACCGTTTTGGTCGGCTTTGTTCTGGGGCGCGGTGCTGGCGTTTGCCAGCTGGCCCTTGATGCGCTTGCTGACACGCGCCCTCAGGGGCCGTGAGTCATTGGCGGCGGGCATCCTGACGTTAGGCTGGATGCTGCTGGTGGCCGGGCCGCTGGTGTGGCTGGGGTTCAACCTGGCAGACCATGTGCGCGACGCCACCACCTTTGCCAAGGATGTACAGCTCGAAGGTTTGCCTGAGGCGCCGGCATGGTTGGCCGGTATTCCGTTGATTGGCGAACGTTTGGTGAGCATGTGGGACACCATCGACGAGCAGGGCGCCGCCTTATTGGTGACCATCAAGCCTTATCTGGGGCAGGTGGGTAACTGGTTACTGGCGCGCAGTGCGCAAATTGGTGGCGGCATTCTGGAGCTGACGCTCAGCATTGTTTTTGTCTTCTTCTTCTACCGTGACGGCCCGCGTCTGGCCGCCTTTGTGCACGGGCTGCTGGAACGACTGATCGGCGAGCGTGCTGATTACTACCAGGATTTGGTGGCTGGCACGGTCCAGCGTGTCGTCAATGGTGTTATCGGTACGGCCGCTGCACAAGCTTTGCTGGCGCTGATCGGCTTTCTGATTGCCGGCGTACCGGGTGCCCTGGTGCTGGGGCTGGCCACATTTTTGCTGAGCCTGATTCCCATGGGGCCGCCGCTGATCTGGATTCCGGCCACTGCATGGCTGGTCTGGAAAGGCCAATACGGGATGGCCATTTTCCTGGGCATTTGGGGCACGCTGATCATCAGCGGTGTCGACAACGTGCTTAAGCCTTACCTGATCAGTCGAGGTGGCAACTTGCCCTTGGTTATTGTCTTGCTGGGAGTATTCGGCGGATTGATCGCGTTTGGCTTTATCGGCCTTTTTATCGGGCCCACCTTACTGGCCATCGCCTATAGCCTGCTGGTGGACTGGAGCGCCAGCCAGCAGAACAAAGACAAGGTGTAATTCAGCCGAATTTAGGGCCGGAGCGGGTGTTGTTACCTTTGGCCAATCGGTCGTACAGCACCACATTGACCGTGGCTGCGAGATTCATGCAGCCATTGGTCGGGATATAAATAACGTCTTCGCACCACTCCAGCACGTCTTTGCCCAGCGAGCCGTCTTCGGGACCGAAAATATAGATCGCGCGATCCGGGTGAGTGTACTCAGGCAGTGAGCGCGCTCCTTCAACCATCTCGACCGCGACTGGAATGCAGCCCAGAGGAATGATCTTTTTGAGGTCATCAATGCCAATCAGGGGGATGTCCTGATGGACTTTCTTGGTATCGGTGATGAAATCACGGGCGCGTTCATAGCGCTTGCCGGTGTAAAACACTGACGCCACGCTATAGCAACCAGCCGCGCGCATCACCGAACCGACGTTTTCCGGTGATTTGGGGTTGTATAAACCAATGCAGCTGTACCGTTTGTTTGCCACGTGCCGTCGCCCTTCACAAAAAAGACGGAAGTATAACGGCACAGCACCGACAGTCGTCTCGATTCAGACCAAATAGGCACACAGAACCTCTTGAACATGACGAATCAAGCGGACCTTATCCGTTTTTTAGTCGTGCGCATAAGGCGTAGGCCCAGCATCAGCGCAGCGCAGGTCAGGCCTACAATCAAACCTTGCCACAGTCCACTTGGGCCATTGCCCTGGCCAAGCCAGTCAGTTAATCCCAGCGCGTAACCTACCGGCAAGCCTATGCCCCAATAGGCAAACAGCGTCAGGATCATGGTCATGCGGGTATCCTGATAACCGCGTAGCGCGCCGGCAGCGGTCACTTGAATGACATCGGAAAACTGATACAGCGCAGCAAACAACAACAGCATGCTCGCCACTTCAATCACCCTTGGGTCGGCGGTATACACCGTCGCAATGTGCCCCCGCAGCATCACAATCAGGCTTGCAGAAATGCACGCCCATACCAACGCCGTGCCCATGCCTGCACCGGCGACAAAGCGCGCCTCTCTGGGCTGACCGCGTCCCAATGCCTGGCCTACACGCACGGTGATCGCCATGCTCAGCGAATATGGAATCATAAACACCATCGAGCTGAAGTTCAGGGCAATCTGATGGCCCGCCACAACGGTAGCCCCCAAACTACCGATCAGCAGCGCAATCACGGCAAAAATGCTGGATTCGGCAAAAACCGCGATGCCGATGGGCAGGCCCACACTGAGCAACCGCTTGATAATTGCCCATTGCGGCCATTCAAAGCGGCTGTACACCTTGCTCGACTGATAAACCCTACCGCGAACAGTCCACACCACCATGCCCAGCGCCATAAACCACATGACAATGGCCGTCGCCCATCCGCAGCCCACGCCACCCATGGCCGGTACGCCAAAATGCCCGTAAATGAAGATGTAATTGAGCGGGATGTTCAGGGCTAGCGCGCAGAGGCCGAGTACCATGCTGGGCCGGGTTTTGCCCAAGCCATCACTGAAGTTACGCAACACGCAATACAGGCCTACGGCAGGCATTCCGCTGGCAATGCCGTGCAAGTAGCCCATGCACGGCGCAATCAAGTCAGGGGCGACGTTCATCGCATGCAGCAGCGGCTCTGCGCCAATTAACACAAACGCTGCGCATAACCCGGTCATCACCGCCAGCCAGAGGGCCTGGCGTACGATGGGGCCAATATCACTGTGGGTGTCAGCGCCAAAGCGCTGAGCGACCTTGGGTGTAGTTGCGAGCAAGATGCCTGACATCAACAGAAACACCGGTATCCAGATGGAATTGCCCAGTGCTACAGCCGCCAGATCGCGCGGCCCGACACGTCCCGCCATGACGGCATCGACAAAACCCATCGCGGTAGTGGCGACTTGAGAGACGATGATGGGCAACGCCAGCGCCAACAGGGCGCGCACCTCGTTTGTGACCCGGGTCACCCGGCTGGCGCCGCTGGAAGGCAAGTTATGTGTGACTGAATTCACAAGCGAGTATCCACAGTATTTAACGCACAAAACCGACAATTCTACGCCTGCCTCGTCGGTCGGCAAGGCTTGAATTCAGGGTGTTGAATACACCTGTGTTTAGGCCGCAAGCCCATAGCGCAAGCGGGCCTTGGATTTAGGATTGGTGATGCGCGCAATGATGGCGCACTGAGGGCACCAGTGGTTGCTGCGAATCGTCGCCAGCGCAGCTCTCCAAAAATGGCCCCGGTGGCAGACCCATTCCATGGGCGTCGAATTATTGGTGTAAGCGGTCGACAAACATTGACCGCCTCTTTTTCTGGCATCGGCTTGCGCCGTCTCAAGGGTCAGGCGCTTTTTATCGTTTGCGCAAAGAGGGCACCAGCCGCCACGTACTACACGCTTGCCCAATGCTTGCCACTCATGGCCTTGTTTGCAACGGAAGCCATAACGCTCACCCACGCCTCGGTAGGCGCCTTGACTCAAGCATTCGCCGCCGTGGCTGGCGGCTATGGCGTGCAGTCGTTCGAGGCCATTGGGCATCAGGTATTGTTCGCTTCTTTGCAACCAGGAACACCGCTTGCACCAGCTGCCGCGCAACACCTCATGACCTTGAGCGTTCCACTCGTGGCCCCTGGCGCAACGAAAAGGGTAAAAGTGAGCACTATTTTCATACACGTGGGCCAAACATTCGCCACCGCGCGCGGCAGCGGCCTGACGAATCTTGTCCATTCCGTCTTGCAGACGCAGGCGATGGCTGTGGGCACGACGCATGCATAAAGGGCAGGCAGGAGATTTGGCAACATGGCGCCCCCTGCGTTGCCACAGGTGCCCACAACTGCATTTGAACGAATACAGCGCTTGCTCGCCCTCCCATCGAGTCGACAGGCACGTTGCCCCCACCGATTGTGCAGCCTGATGGACTGCCTGCAAGCGCGCTTCCCCGGCACACTGTTTGCAGCCCGTCACATTAGCCCGCAGCAGAGCAGACGGGGGCGTAGAAATCACATGACCCTGCTGGCAGTTAAAACAATGCGCCACGTGCCAGCCACGCCACGTCGTTTCGGGGCTGGAATAACCCAATCGGTCAACTACCTGACGCAAGCGTTGTGAATGGTCTAAAACAGCATGTAATGGATTCAAGTCGTTCATAGTATTTATTGTTGTTAGTCATTAGCGTTATACACACGGCACGCATTACGGCTGCACATGTGAGTGGGAAGGCGCATGTAAAAGCACCCGTGGTCGGGATATTTACAGGGTGGAGGAGGGCTTGATTCTGAAGAGGTCGTATAAAACCAATACGCAGATGTTTATGGCAAATGAAAGGGTGAATAAAAACGCAAACAGGCGGGCCATGGCCTTGTAAAGAGTGGCTAAGGGCACACCAAAAATGATGATGGTCACGTTATGGAAATAAAATTCCACTGTGTAGACTGCGGCAAAAATACAGCCCAGCAATAAAGAAATCCCCGCTGTCGAGCCCCAGTTGTTTTTAAGGGATACGAAATATTTTCGCTCGTGGCGAAATAAAAGTACCGGGATCAGTATCGTGCAGGCCGCGCTTAATGCTGTGTCAGTGATCATGCCGGACGTGATGTAATAATTGGCTGCGATCACCAATGCAGTGTAAAGAATCACAAACAGAGTCTTGGTAGGCATCAGTGTCGCTCTCTTTTTTATTAGGGTGGCGATGGAGGATAAAATTGTCGGATGGGTAATGGGATATCAATTCCTGTTTTTGCGTAGCGCCCTAATAAAGTCATAGGCAAAGAAAACACAGGCTGTTGCGGCAACAGAGGTGAATAGCCACATGGCGACCAGTTCCCCTATCTGTAAACCATCGGTTGCATGAGGTGACCCCGTAATGCTGATGGCAAGGACGTAAACAAAGGCTTTGGCTGTGAAGAGGGCGGTGATCACCACACCCATAAAAACAGAACATCCTAGAGTGGAAATCCAGTTTTGGCTGATTAGCTTGAGGTTTTTTTGATGTCGTCCAGCGATTAGCATTGGAATGAGTGCCGCAATAGCTGCGCAAAACGCCATGCCCATCATTGAGGGTAATGGAATAAACATAATGATTATTATGCTCATGGCTAAATGCAGAATATAAAAGAGGAAGTTGGTTTTCATAGACTTTCGCGGGAGAATGTAATGGGTTATTGCGTCTGGATAGACGCTCTGGTGTTTAAGTGCGCGTTTGGATTAGTTTGTTGTGAGTCGCTTTTAGAGCCGCTATTGCTCAGGCTTCCAGCCCGGTCTGTCTGCGTCATAACCCTGGGTTGGATGGGGCGGGAGCGGGTGGTCTTTCATTAGGGTGGAGAAGCGTAAGTCCGGGTCTTTAATCAATTGATTGCGAAGGCTTCGATATAACATATGTTGTGCCTCATCAGGGGTGTACCAAAGCGCTTTGTGAGGCGGAGAATTGTCTTTGAACACCTGTGTCAAAGTGAGTGCAGCACGTGCATTTCCTTGTGATACGGCAATTTGATAGTATCGAAGTGCGAGAGGAAAGTTGCTGGCTACGTTTTCATAATATGAGCCAAGCCTGTTGTTTGCCTCTGAGTAACCTTGGCGTGCGGCGCACTGGTAGTACTGAAGACCTAATGCATCCTGGTTAGCTTCAAAGATATAAGTTTTTCCTAACTCAGTCAGTGCGGAGGGATTGCCTAGTTGGGCGGCTTTGATGAGATAGTTAAGCCCATCTGTGGCGATGTTTTTAATGCCGCTGCCATTTCCAATCATTGCCCCCATATCGTAGAACCCCTGTGGAATGCCGTCGTTAATCATGAGTTGGTAAAGGCTTATGGCTTTTTGGCTGTCCTTTTCAATACTTCCTGGCCAGCCGGTGCGATACAGTTCGGCTAGATTATGCATAGCCTTCCAATGGCCGCGTTCTATGGCTTTATTGTAGAGGGCGATGATATGGCCCCAAGGTTTGATTGTGTCTGTTTTGGCCAAGCCTACAGCTTCTCGGTACCAAGCGTCAGCAAGGGGGTCGAGGAGTGGAAGATGATCTTTCTCTTGTGTGCATTCAAAGGTACTTTGTTGAGCCATGACTGCGCCTCCAATGGTTAAGCACAAAAAAATATGAGCTTGTCAATAGTTCTCATCAGTCAACAGTTAACGCAGCTGTAAAGGGGGGGGTCGTATCCCAGAAACGAATGAGGATGCGCAATCCCCAATTCCGAGTCGCTGTGCATACTGCGGATATTGATATTGGCGGAGCTGAGCAAGGTATAAACGTCATCCACCAACAGCAGTTTTGAATGCACGTAGATGTTTTTATATCGGCTTTGATCACTGGGGCGTTGAGCTGTGCTTCAGTCTCGGCCGACATGGGCAAAGGCGGTGCACTGCCCGGAGCCGGGTCGCTGGTGGCGAGGGTCGCAATGATGATTTTCAGGCCGGGGATTTCCCTGAGTTCGTACGGCTTTTTGTCCGCATCCGTTTTGGCGGCCAGTTCGGCGATCTGTTCCGGGCTCAGGCCGTCCAGTCGTTTACCCACTTCAGGGGTGATGCCCTGCTCAAGCAAGGTATCGACCTTGGCTTGCAGTTTCTGGATTTTCTCCTGGTGGGCGGGAAGCTGGTAGGGCTGAAAAGGCGGGTTGTTTTTAAGGTGCTCAATGTCTTCCAGATGGTCCGTCAGGCTTTGGGCCAGATCCCGTTGGACCTGGGGCATGAGCTGTTCCTGACCCAGCGCCTGAAGCATTTCATAGGTGGTGCCCGAGGCGGTCTTTGTGTCGGGTGTGTTGGTGACTACGAACAGGTAGATGTCGCCCTTTGCGCCCCGGGTTTTGCGGGTTTTGGCGATGGTGCTCAAGCGCTTGGCAAAGTCGCTGTAACGGAAATACTGGTTTTCCATGTACACGTAGTCGCGGGCGTTGCCAATGGCCTTGATGTAGTGCTCAAGAATGGACTTTTCGCCGTACTGCGGCTGTGTGCGGCACACCTGCGCCACGCTGTGGGCGGTGGTG
>NZ_JBJGEJ010000029.1:0-16274 GCF_045062345.1 Pseudomonas sp. 2024-210
TTAGGTGCGACCCGCAAGGGCGAGAAGGCAATGGCAGGGCAGCGTAAAAACCCAACCACGGGCGCTGTCACTGTCCTAAAACCCACCAACCGCCAGACGCCGAAGAGGGCAGGGGGCGCAGTGGTAACCAATCCCCGAAAGTCTGGAACGCCTGTTGGGAGTGGGAGCCGGGTGGCTGCACCTGGAACAAAATCCTCACTGCGTGGAGTCATGCGAGACGCTTTTTTTAAAAGCCGATCGTAGGGGCTCCCACGCCAGTGGGAGCCCTCAAGAGCGTCGCGCAGCCATCCTTATGTGCCGCCTATGGGCGGCCCTAGACTGGCGTCAGCCATCATTGCTCTGGCTCTTTGCTCTCCCGGGTTACAACCCGCTTTGGATCTTTCCCAGCGAGTGGGGGTCCCCCTTTAGGGGGTCGAGCTGGTGAGTGCGCAGCGCTCATGCTCTTGGCTTTTTACCTTCTTTTACCTCTTACTCTGGGTATTACCCTTCTATTGGCTTTCCTATTCTGAGAGCCATAGGTAAAGGCATAGGAAAGCCAATAGATAAACCCATAGGAAACGGCATAGAACCAACAGCAAAGCGCCGTCCCCCCTGCGGGGCTCCGTGGCCGTCCCTGCGGGAACGCCCAAACCTTCCGGGGGAGCGCCCCGTAAGGCTTTCAGGGTTCCGACTCGCTGCGCGAGCCTCCACCCTCTTTCCTCCCCTGCGCCCTGGACGGGCTTGTCTCGAAAATTCACCCTTGTGCGCGCCCGGCAAAGCCGGACCAACCTGCATTCTGCTATTGCGCGACGTCTCGTTGCGGTCCTCTGTCCCTTTCTCGACTGCTTCATCGCGAATCCAGGTTGGTCCGGTTTCACCTGACGCGCACGCAAGCGGTGCGGCTTGATGCTTCGCACCCTGGTTTCGCCCTGGACGGGCTGCACCAGGGCAGAACGGAAAATTTGGCCTGGGGGCCATTTTTCCTAACCCCCCTCGTGGGCTCGTGTGATTTCTGTCCAGCTGTTTTCCGCCGTCTTCGACGTCGGTTTATCAGAGCGGCTTTTGGCCGCTCTGGGTGCGCTACCATGCGATTTTCGCCTGGGAGCAACCTCATGCAGCGTTTAGCAAAACCTTCGGACTACGTCCTGCAAGAAGTACTAGGTCAACAGATGTATCTGATTCCCTGGGAGCCGCGGATGTGCCCGGGAAATCCTGCGGATGATCCCGAATTAGGCGCTCAGCTTTATAACGAATTTGCCTGTGCTGCTGCCCAGGGCGTTACCCAGCGATCACCAGCCGAAAAGACAGCTGACATCATTGATTGGGCCATAACAACGCCTGGAGAAGCTGCGCGCAGCTTGGCTGCTGACCTTGCGGCTACGTACTTGGGCAAGCATCAGTTTCGAATGGAAGATTTGGAGCAATGGGACGAAGAAACCAAGGACTATCGATCGCACCTGATTTTTCACAATGATGATATCGAAGGAATCTCGGCCCAGACGGTCATGGGTTTACGGGGCAGAGCGGAGAAATGCTAGGAGCGGCTACACCGCTTTTGGGGTTCTAAAGGCCGTATTTTTACAGAAAACCGT
Organism: Pseudomonas sp. 2024-210; assembly: GCF_045062345.1. Classification (NCBI taxonomy): domain Bacteria; kingdom Pseudomonadati; phylum Pseudomonadota; class Gammaproteobacteria; order Pseudomonadales; family Pseudomonadaceae; genus Pseudomonas; species Pseudomonas sp. 2024-210. The sequence continues at coordinate 1,572 of NZ_JBJGEJ010000029.1, forward strand.
AAAAAACCTTGGTGAAACGACGATTTTTCTAGGTTTCCACACGATTTCTTATATATTTATACGTATATATTTATCTCTAATCAGGAGCCCGTATGCCTACCGCATCTATCGATCTCGTCAAGCGCAGCAATGCTAAGCTTTTGAGTCGTTCCGAAGCCGTTGTAGCGTCTCGTTCCTCCAGCTTGACTCAGGACATGCTGAATTCTTTCTTCAAGAAGGCTTTTTTGCGTCTTCAGAAGTAATCAAGGACGCGTTTCAAGGAGCAGATTTTGACCGAAACATCTGCTCCTCCTGCAGCTGCATCTCCAGCGCCTTCAGTGTCATCCCCCGCCTCTGCAAATGATGCTCACGTCGAAAACAACGTTTTTGACAGCATGGTCCAGTCTGACGACGATTTTCTAGGTCTACTTTCCTACTCACTTTATAAGCGTCATAAGATCGAGTGGTTACGTACCGATAGGGAAAACTCAGCCCTTGAGTTTAAAAAGGTTGCTTGTACACCGGCCCAGATGTCGATGTACCGGTCTAAAGCCGAAAAGCTTTCTATGGGATTTATCGATATCAGCATGGCGGAGCTGGGCGAGAAAATGCGCACGGATATTCAAAAAGAGGAGCTAGTGGTAGCTATCTCTAAATGCAACCCTAGTTTTTTAGAGAAGCTAGGCCACCATATCCTTGGTGGTCTAGCTTCTGCTTTAGTAGCCCTTACACTCCTTGGTTTCTATAGCCTCTATGCTAATTGGGAGAGTGTTGGGGGGGTCGAAGGAGCTGCAAAAGCTTTAGTCAAAGCCCCTGCTACAGCTTCGAAAACAGAGCCCGTAGCAGCTAAAGATACCTCGGCGCCATAAGCTACAAGCAGTCGATACACGCATGAAAACAACCTTTTTAGCGGCTCAGATTTTCGCGTCCGCGAAAATCTGAGCCGTAAGTGTTGCTACTAGCAACACTGCGCATAACGGGACATTCGTTAAATCGCCCCCCACAGAAAAGCCCACCCCGGTGGGCTTTTTTGCGTCCGCTGGATTCCAGAACCCCATAGTCTGGTCTACCATTTACTCCGCTCATGGTCAGAGCAAAGCGAATTCAGGGAGAACTGCGTGTCGTTACCCATCACCGCTCGGCAACTGAATGCCCTGCGCGCACTGCAACGCACTGATCCCAATCTGGGCGAACTGGCCACCGCTATTGCACTGGCGTTTGACCCTACGACCATCGAGAACCCACAGATGGCCCGATTGATTCTGGAGACGACGTGCCGCCGCATTGTCGCCGGTCAGCCCGGCAGTCACGAAACGATGATCAAGCACCTGGAGAACTTCGGTGCGTTGAACTGTTTGTCACCCGCACAAGTGGCTGACTTTACAGACCGCATCAGGAAGCACGCCTAACCATGCCTCAAGGTATCCAAGAAGAAACACTGCGCGCCATGCTCGATGCCGGGGCTGTGCGTGAAGTACTGGCCAGCCGGCAGGACGATAAATGGGGTTTGGCGATTCGCCTGGGCGGCGCAGGCAGTCGCTGGCTGCCGGTGCGCTCGCGCCGTGAGGCGCTGCGCACCTGGGCCAGCTTGACGGCGGTTGGGCGTTTTGCCGAAAGCCTCGGCGTGAAGGTCTTTGCCGTCGAACTGTAGGATTTATGTCAGTCATCCAGGGCGCTGAACAGACTTGACCAGGTGACGGGCTCCTGAGGCTTTGACGAGGTGTCCGCGGCAGATTTTGGCTCGGGCTTGTGTTCAATAAGCCGAAGAGATTCGCGCAGCTCCCGTATTTCTTCCCGTAGTAAACGTACTTCCTCAATTAGGGGCTGTAGGCCGTCCATTTCAGGCGTAGGGGAAGTGTAGGGCAGTGGTGTCGGGTCAACTGTAGGGCGGTGTAGGGTAAGCCCCTGTGGTTCACCATAGACACGGATCATTTCAGACAGGTCGATAACCTTCTGGCCTTTACCGTCCAGCCCAGCAGTGACGCGGCCTTTAGCCACGGCCTCATGCAGTGTCGAACGATGCAATCCGTAGAGATTTGCCATGCGGCCAATGGTTAATTTTGCCATGTAGGGCAGTGTCGGGTTCTGTCTGTAGGGTGCCCTACAGTCTACCGTTCAATAAGCCGACAAACTAACGCGGTCCGATGGACCTTGTTAGCTGCCCCGCAGCTTGGCAGCAGAGCTGCCTAAGCCACGCGACAGCTCGCTTAAAAGGCAGGGTTTGCACTGCGCCGTTAAAGGCAATATCTTTGGGCATCAGTTACATAGCTTCAAAACGAAAAAACCCTGCCAAGGCAGGGTTTCATTCGGGCTGACAGGTGCTTGCAACACCTTCAGCCAAGGTCTCGGGGAATCTCTGCTTTAGCGGGCGGGATACGAGACCTGGTAAGCCAATTCTGTCGAGAAAACTCTCGCCTGTCTAGCTTCCAGCCTCCCCCGACACCTCTTCCCGACGCTTGGAATCAAGATGCTTTGGGCCCGGGAACGTAATAGCTGCCGATCAAGGGGATCTCTTCACGGCAGCCGGTATAGCCGGTTAGGTGCGACCCGCAAGGGCGAGAAGGCAATGGCAGGGCAGCGTAAAAACCCAACCACGGGCGCTGTCACTGTCCTAAAACCCACCAACCGCCAGACGCCGAAGAGGGCAGGGGGCGCAGTGGTAAACAATCCCCGAAAGTCTGGAACGCCTGTTGGGAGTGGGAGCCGGGTGGTCGCACCTGGAACAAAATCCTCACTGCGTGGAGTCATGCGAGACGCTTTTTTTAAAAGCCGATCGTAGGGGCTCCCACGCCAGTGGGAGCCATCAAGTGCGTCGCGCAGCCATCATTATTGCCGCCAGTGGGCGGCCTTAGACTGGCGTCAGCCATCATTGCTCGTGCTCTTGTCTCTCAGGGTTATTACCCGCTTTGGATCTTTCCCAGCGAGTGGGGGTCCCCCTTTAGGGGGTCGAGCTGGTGAGCGCGTAGCGCGAATGCTCTTGGCTTTTTGCCCTTTTGTACCTTTTCACCTTTATACCTCTCCTATTGGCGTTCTATTGCTGAAGCAATAGCCAACGCAATAGAACGACCAATAGAACGCCACATAGATAATCCAAGACAAAAGCAGAGCAACAGCGCGCCATCCCTACGGTCTGTCGTGGCCGCCCTGCGGGACGCCCAAACCTTCCGGGGGAGCGCCCCGTCAGGCTTTCAGGGTTCCGACTCGCTGCGCGAGCCTCCACCCTCTTTCCTCCCCTGCGCCCTGGACGGGCTTGTCTCGAAAATTCACCCGCGTGCGCGCCCGGCAAAGCCGGACCAACCTGCATTCTCCAATTGCGCGACGTCTCGTTGCGGTCCTTTGTCCCTTTCTCTACTGCTACATCGCGAATCCAGGTTGGTCCGGTTTCACCTGACGCGCACGCAAGCGGTGCGGCCGGATGCTTCGCACCCTGATTCCGCCCTGAACGGGCTGCACCAGGGCAGAACGGAAAAATTCGGACTGGGGTCCATTTTTTCTCACCCCCCTCGTTGGCTCGGGTGATGTCTGTCCAGCTGTTTCCGCCGTCTTCGACGACGGTTTATCAGAGCGGCTAAGGCCGCTCTGGACGCGTTACCATGCGATTTTCGCTTGGGAGCAAACCTCATGCAGCGCTTAGCTAAACCTTCGGACTACGTCCGACAAGATATTCTCGGCCAATCGACCTATGTGCTTCCTTGGGAGCAGCGGCTGTGCCCGGGAAATCCTACGGATGATCCTGCGCTTGGCGCTAAGCTTTACAACGAGTTTGCCTGTGCTGCCGCTCAGGGTGTCATGCCGCGCTCATCAGCCGAACAGATGGCCGACATCGTTGATTGGGTCATAGCTACCCCTGGCGAAGCCGCGCGCTGTTTGGCTGCTGATCTCGCAGCGACATACCAGGGCAAGCATCAGTTTCGAATGGAAGATTTGGAGCTATGGGACGAGGAAACCAAGCCGCACCGAGCGCACCTGATTTTTCATAACGAGGATATTCGTGACTTGTCTGCTTCACGGGTGATGGCTTTGCGTGAGCGCCTAGCCTGCTGACTGAGCTCAAATTTTAGCCGCTAAAATTTGAGCCATGCAAACCAGTAATTTGTTAAATACCAGTCGTTGATGGACTGGTGGTGGCGATCCTGCTAGTCAGCTCAATGTTGTCAGAACAAAGCATGTCGGACTGATCTATTAGATCGTTTTGCTCATTCTCCAGGACGGCAATCTTCGTGGGATTTGGTGCGGAGGCGGCTTGTTCTTGATCAATCAAGGAGTCCAGTTCGGAGATCTGCATCAGCAGACGGCTACGGGCTACATCGTAGTTGGCCCATTTTCTGACAAAAGTCATAGCGGTAGCTCCAATGAGGTCTGGTTAAACCGAGCACGCACCTGTTTGGAGCCAAATCATGAAAAATGATTGATTAATGGCTATTTGGCGTCTCACCGGTACATCAAATACGTATTAAAAACGTATTAAAAGCGTATGAAGGGCTTATTTTTTTCGAGGAGAAAAGAAGCTAGTGCAGGATAGGCATCCGCGCCTCGTTTGTGCCACAAACTGCTGCTAATAGGACATTCATTAAATGCGATCCCTACAAAAATAAGCCTCATATTTGCCTCCTATACCTATGTGATACAATGAATACATGTATTACATAGGAGGCTACAGCATGGCGACTTCCATTCGGCTGGCGCCCGAAACTGAGCAGCGCCTCGATTTCTTGGCGAGCAGTACCGGGCGTACCAAAGCGTATTACTTGCGTGAAATCATCGACCACGGCCTTACCGACTTGGAGGATTACTACCTCGCGGCGGAAGTCCTGGAGCGGGTTCGTAAAGGCCAAGAGGTCGTACACTCAGCTGCGGACGTAAGGAAGTCTCTTGGTCTGGACGATTGATTACACCGACACGGCCAAGACTCAGTTGCGCAAGTTGGATAAGCAGGCAGCCAAGCGCATCCTCGATTTTATGGATGAGCGGGTGGTTGGCCGTGATGATCCGCGCAGTACGGGCAAAGCCCTGACCGGCCCATTGGGTGGTTTGTGGCGTTATCGCGTCGGCGATTTTCGGGTGATCTGCGACATCCAAGATGGCGCCTTGCGGATTCTGGTGGTGCAGTTGGGCAACCGCCGTGAGGTATACCGGTAGTGAAGTAACTCACAAACAGAAAGGAACCCCCTCAATGCCTACGACCAACAACGACCTACCCAACCTAGCCAGTGACGATCCGTTGCAGCCTTTGATAATGGAGAGCTTGCGCAGCTTGATACTCGAAAGATCGGGGCCAATTACTTGGGAGGTTGGTGATACTTGGGTGGTGTACGACGGCGGAGAGTGGAGGATAGGGGCTGATGAATGGGCGACGCAGGATCAGGTCCGCGAGTTGATCGTCGCAACTGGCGGGGTGGTCAAGTTGAGAGACTACGCATAACACCGTTATCGTTAAATTTCCGTACAACTCCCACCAAGCGGCAGGTTTTCTGGTGACCATAAGACCAACACTATTAGCCGTCCTGCTTGAGGAGATTCAAGACCCAATGCAGCGCTGCCCTCAGGGCTTCACGTGCTAGCAGCTCTACCAACCATTGTGCTGCGGTTTTGAGACGTACCTTGTTCATGTATTCACCTCCATTAGTTCTTACTACTAAGGGAGACATAAGCAGCAGGACGTCACCGACAGCGCGCAATATGTAGGGCTAATTGATAAAAACGGTCGTACCGAGTCCTTATGAAAGCCCCCCTTACCGGGACTTGGTTCATGGCACTATCCAATGACTGGCCATTGGCTACACTCGGCCATCACCTACAAGGAGTCGTACCGATGGCGATTGAAGGCACCAAAGCACTGAAGACTGTCAGAAATGAGGCTCAGGCACAGGAACTGATAAACGAAGGCTGGTTGCTGCTGGGTCTGTTCGACCGCCAGGACGGTACTGACCAGTACGTGGAGTACCACTTGGGTTTTCCTAAAGAAGCCACGAAAGGTCAAGCCGGTGTATTTCTGCCAAAACGGATGCGATCGGATGGCTAAGGTTGAGTTCCAATAACGCCGCTTATGTTCAATCGTCACAAATAAAAAAGCCCGGTCTAAGCGGGCTTGGTTGTCTATCAGCGGCACCAGGGCAATTTAAAATCAGCAACCCTGAGCCTGAGCTTGGTGGACTCTTACCGCTGAAGCGCCTTGGCCGCCGCGATGCCACTAGGGGTCAGCACTCCCGAATACATTGGTCTGGACATGATATTGCCCGCGACCATTCGAGTAATACGAAAGCAACCAAACCCCTTGGCCCAAAGCTGCTCGAAAACATCAGCATTTGCTTCGATAAAAGCGCTATCTGGACGCTTTCCCTGCTCATGCATCGTCAGGAGCGTGGACAGCATGGAGTTGAATTCTGAATGGCCCGTCATAGCGAACGTCCTTGTGAAATTCGACCACCATTATTTCGGCTGATCTCATCCCGCATTCGCTTTGGCAGAAAAACTCCATACTGGGGTTGCTCTGCGGACAGGGTGGGCGTTTCGAGCACAGCCAAAACTCGACCTGGAGAAGGTTGAGTAATCGAATGGTCGTCAATGAGTGGGGCGGAAAAATCGAAACTAAATTGCTCTGTAATCGCCATCGTGTATTTCCTCGTTTATAAAGGCTTGATTATACCACAACCCATAATTATCTTAATTTGTCAATATTTTTTATCGTGCAAATTAATAAGGCTCACCATATTTTTTGAGACTGAGTAATCTTGTCTCATGCGCGAAAGACAGTGGTGTGGTCGCGACCGCCAAACACATAACCGACTCCCGGCAGGCTATGGTTGGTCAGCTCTTTGGACTGGGCCATGGCCACCATGGTGTTCATCAAGTGGTCAGTGTATGCAGCAAGTTCTTGTAGTCCTCGCGGGTATCCGTGTCGGACTCCTCAAGGTCATTTGGTTCAACCAAACGGATGCAAGAAATACAGCTATCAGACCGTGGAGCCTCCAAAATAACGGTGCACACCATTAAGTCCTGAAGCACTACAACCGACTGGCGTCGGGCATAACAACTTCGGGACGTAGGAAGAAGGCTGTTGCTGCCGCTTCCATTGCCGCACTAATCCTAAGTTATGCGACACACGCGCATCGTCAGGTTCTGAGGGCTTTCGTCTGTCGCATAAGTCAGTCGCAGGTGCTAGATTACCTGCAACGACTAATGCGACAGGTGTCCCCATGGAAAATGCAGGACAGCAGATTGGCTACGCTCGGGTTTCGACGCAAGGTCAGGAGCTGGAGCAGCAACGGATCGCTTTAGGGCAAAACGGTTGTCAGCGGATTTTTGAAGAGAAGGTCAGTGGGGCCAAGCAAGACCGCCCCGAACTTAGTCGGCTGCTCGATCACCTTCGCCCTGGTGATGTACTGACTGTGACGCGGTTGGATCGCTTGGCCAGGTCAACCACCGACCTGCTCCACATTGCAGAACGACTCAAAACCTTAGGTGCAGGTCTGCGTTCGCTTGCTGAGCCTTGGGCCGATACGACGTCTCCAGCTGGGCGTATGGTGTTAACGATCTTCGCCGGCATTGCTGACTTTGAGCGATCCCTCATTGGTGAGCGCACCAGTGCTGGCCGTGCTGCTGCCAAAGCTAAAGGCGTTCGATTCGGCCCAAAACCTGTTTTAACCCCAGAACAGATCGCCCATGCACGACAGCTGATCGACGGGGGGCAATCGGTTTCCGAAGTTGCACGGCTCCTAGGCGTTCATCGAGCCACGCTATACCGCGCACTGCCTCAATAGGTAGAACGGGAGAGACAGGATGAACAGCACGGATTCGGTACCGCGATTTATTGAGCCGGGCGACGACCAGGACGAGTGCCTGGCGCTGCCGCTCTACGTCACCCGCCAAGTCGATGACGAGACCCGGCGCGCTCAGGAGGCGCGCAAGCGGCTGTTGGCGGCTGCTGTACTGCAGTAGCAGAGGACCGACGCCTTAAACAACGGCTGAGCGTATGCAAAACAACCCCAAAAGAACGGTAGAAAAAGGCACGAGAACGGAAAAAGAACAGCAGGCGCAACGGATTAAGTCGGCTGAATAGGCGGGCAAGATAGGTGAAGTAGGCCTACCGGCCCACTTCACAGCTTGTCCATTCGCCTGCGGCTCAATGGAAAGTTTCGCGGGCGCGAAATGGTTACTTGGCCATTTGGGCACCAGTTGTATAACAAGTGCTATACAAAATTCTCCAGGTTTTGTGGGCTAAATCATTTGTTTTGTATCACAACTGTATAGCGTCAAAGAATTATTAGTTTTTAATAAATTTTTGAAAAATAAAGGTTTTTTCCATCGCCTGAGGTGCGTGATGTGTATTGAGATTTTGACCCTGTTAAGGGGGAAAATCTGGCTCTTCAAAGGGCGTAAAAATCATTCAGGTCGAAGACCGTGGCCAGTCGATGGCAGGTAAGGTGCAAAAGAGGTGCAGGGTGGGTGCAGGGTGGGTGCAGACCAGGTGCAAAACGGGTATAGAGCTGGTGTAAAGAGAGGCGGAAAGGGTGCAAAAAAAGCCATCGATCTACGATCCAGGGGCGGCGTTAACCAATCCAGAAACCAGGGCCGTGTTTATTGCGGATGCTTTAGCGACCGGCCATGCCGCTCATATTGTGGCCTCCATAGGTGTGGCTATCAGCGCATTTGGGGCGGCCAAAATGGCGAGTCTGACCGGGATCACCGTGGCAGATCTGGAGCAGCTCTTTGGTACCCATGGCGATCCGGACCTTTATCGCTTGATGAAAGTGCTACACGTGCTGGGGGTCAGTTTATCCGTGACTGCAAGAACGCAGTGACGCGTCACGTGACGGCACAAAACCATGCGCGACCCTTATATTGAGCTACACTGTGGCCCAATATAGGAGGACTACCCATGTCCACAAATGCTGTCGTTCGTGCTCGTATCGATGAGCACATCAAAGAAGAAGCCGCTGCAGTACTTGCGACAATGGGCTTAACGGTTAGCGATGCTTTCCGCATGATGATGACCCGTATAGCGCAGGAAAAGGCGCTGCCATTCGAGCCGTTGGTGCCCAACGCCAAAACCGTTGCCGCGATGAAAGAAGCGCGGCGCGGAAAGCTGCAAAAGTTCGCCACCATTGATGATCTGATGGCGGATTTGCATGCGGACGATTGAGAGAACCAGTCAGTTCAAGCGAGATTTTAAGCGAGAGGCCAAGGGGCCGCATCGAGCTGACTTGGAGCCGGGCGGCCTGTTCATCAAGATTGTCACTGCCCTGATGAATGACAAACCGCTGCCGGAAAAACATCGGGATCATGCTCTGACTGGTAACTGGAAAGACCATCGGGATTGCCATATCAAACCGGATTGGCTGCTGATCTACTGCAAGCCCGACGATGAGCGCTTGCAGCTTGTGCGACTCGGATCACACAGCGAGCTGAGCCTATGACCAGCCAGGCTAAAGAGTGTGACGCGTCATATGACGGTAGAGCACCATGCGTCACACCATAGATGAAGCCGCGTCACTGATCGGCAGAACGCGCCGGTCCATATACCGGGCAATGACCGAAGGCCGTATATCATATGGCTTAGAGTCCGATGGACGTCGCTATATCGACACCGCGGAGTTACTGCGTGTGTACGGTGCTTTCGAGCCAGCGTCACAGAGCGTCACAGTGGAAATGTCACACGGCGTCACAGTGACTGGCGACCTCGGGGAGATCATCGCCAGGGCGGTGGCAAAGGCCGTCGCTGAAGCGGTGGAGCCATTGCGGCAAGAGATCGAGAAGCTACGCCTTGATAATGCTGAGCAACGCCTTATTGAGCACAACCCTGAGCCTCAACCTGAAAAAGCGCCAACCCCGGGAAAGCCAAAATTACCCGGGCCTGCCAAGTCTTTTTCCGATCTACTGGCCGGACTGGCCGATTAGTCTCGACGGTGACGATCTAAACCCAGTCCGACCCACGTACATCAATCCAGTCATTCAGCCAGTGCCAAGGTGATCTGGTTGAGTCTGGCATGTGCTGCTTCCCAGCTCTCACCAGGACGAGCGCGTTTGGCAACCTCAGCGTCTGTCAGCTTGCCAAGCTTTTGCTTCACCGGCACGGATGTTGGTTCTGGTTTGATGGCAAAGATCAGATGGGTGACGGTGCGTCCGGTCTTGCGCTGTGTGTAGCTCACACGAATATCGCTGTATTCGTTGATTTGTGCCACGGCTGTATCTAGGACTCGCTTTTTAAAGTCCTTAATTGCCTTGTATTCGTTGGTAAGGCCGAGACTTTCGCGCAGATTAGCGAGTGCCAACTCGCGTTTTCCGATTGTGAGGTACTGCACCAGTAGCTCGTAGAGCCGTACAGCGTGAACGCTCGACATGCCACTGATTTTCTCCAAACGGTATGACGTGAACTCGGACTCGAGACGTGTGATGTAGGGGATCACCCGAGGGGCGAACGTCAACTGAATTCGGCCTGTTCCGTCGATGTAAGCCTTGTCGCTGATCCATCGGGTTGTGACAGTACGGTCCTTACCGGTGTCCGGATCGGTGTCATAGATCGTCACCGAGCGGTCGAACAGGTCGCCCATAGCTTCTTTAAGTTGTCCGTAAACCTTGGTTTCGTTGGTCCCGAATGCCTGAGCGAAATCGCTCGCTGCAATCGTGACTGGCTTATCTGGCGAAAGGCCCAGCTGTTCGTCGCGACTACGACTGATGGCAAACAGGATGATTTGTTGTTCGACCAGGTTGAGCCGGTAGCTAGCTTCGACAAGCCGGTTAGATTTGACAACAACTTCGCTTTTCTCAGCCATCAGTAGTCCTCGTGGGGAGATCCACCATAGCATAAAAAGGACTATTTAATACAAGTCCCTTAATACCGCAAATCTGTCCCTTTATGACCGCAAATCTGTCCCTTTATGACCGCAAATCTGTCCCTTTATGGAGGCTGTATGCCACGTAATACGTGGCATACAGCCCGACTAAAAGCTTTTAAAAGCATTAAAAGCATTAAAAGCATTAGTCCGAGTTACCCACAGCCATTTTTCCCTCACATAACGAACAAGGAATGAATAAGCGCCGAGCTTGCGGATTTCATGACTATTCGGACACTTTAAGGCAGGCAGCGACGCAGGATTTATCACTATCACTGACCTCTTTTCTCGAAGCAAAGAGATCTTCGTGGCGCGTATATGACAACAAATCCCTCCCTTTATGAACACTACAGGCCACATAACATAAGGCGTCTAGACGACCTCAAAGGTTTAAAAAGGGAAAAGTAAAAAGCGCGGCTCTGCCGGGGCACCCCTACGGGGTTCCCCCACTTCGTGGCTCCCCCTCCGGTAATAATGCCCAGCCTGCCGGCTGGAGACTTTGTTTATGCGCTCCAAGGAGCGCTGTGACGCCTCTGCTAGCAAGGATCATCCAAACGCCTGCTGCGGGCTCACAGACGACAAAGGCGAGTAATCAGGGGATAACAGCGAGCCGGATTTCAGTGTCGTCCTGATAAAGTGATGTTGCTATTAATCTTGTCTGTGCAAGCATTCGCTCTGGATCTGATTCCAGGGAGTGGGGCCCCCCTCAGGGGGTCGAGCTGGGTGAGCGCGTAGCGCGAATGCTCTGGGATTCTGTCTTTTTGTACCTTTGCCTTTTTGTACTTCCTGAATCGCCCCAGCTTTCCTAGACACTCTCCAAGCTCTGGAAATAGCGCTTTTCAAACTCCACTGGCGATAGCTGCATAGCGCTGCTGTGCCGGCGCTTGGGGTTATAGAACATCTCGATGTAATCGAACACATCACTGCGGGCTTCTTCGCGGGTTCCGTAGGTTTTCCGTCGGATGCGTTCCCGCTTCAGCAACTGGAAAAAGCTTTCCGCGACCGCGTTGTCGTGACAGTTACCGCGTCGACTCATGCTGCTGATCAGGTTGTTGGCCTTGAGGAAACTCTGCCAGTCCGAGCTGCTGAACTGGCTGCCCTGGTCGGAATGGATCATCACTTCCTGCTTGGGCTTGCGCCGCCACACAGCCATCAGCAACGCATCAATGGCCAGGTCGCTGCACATCCGAGGCTTCATCGACCAGCCGATCACTTGGCGAGAAAACAGATCCAGAACCACTGCCAAGTACAACCAGCCCTCATACGTGCGGATGTAAGTGATGTCGGTGACCCAGACCTTGTTCGGTTCACTGACATTGAACTGCCGCTCTAGACGGTTGGGCGAGGCCACTGGCGGCTTGCCACCGTAGTACCCGGGGCGCCGGCGATAACCGGTCTGCGAGCGCAGCCCCTCTCTCCTCATCAGGCGAGCCACACGGTGCCGGCCACAGGGCTCGCCCAGCTCACGCAGGTCGTCGTGGATCTTGCGGTAGCCGTAGACCCCGCCGCTTTCCAACCAGGCATGCTTGATCAATCCGAGCAGGCGTTGATCTTCCTTGGCGCGTACCGATTCCGGCTCGACCAGCCAGGCGTAGTAACCGCTGGGATGCACCTTGAGGGTCTGGCAGAGACGCCGCACCGGGTACCCCACCGACAGTTTGCTGATGAAGGCGTACTTCAGCCTGACTCCTTGGCAAAGTACGCGGCGGCCTTTTTTAGAATGTCTCGCTCTTCGGTCACCCGCTTGAGTTCAGCACGCAGACGACGAAGCTCCGCCTGCTGATCATCTTCTTGCTTACGCTGGGCTTCTGGCTTGCTGTAGCGCTTGATCCACGCATACAGGCTGTGCGCAGACATGCCCAAACGGGCCGCTACATCGGCAACAGGCAGGCCGCGCTCAGTCACTTGCCGGACCGCTTCGATCTTGAATTCTTCGGGGAAACGCTGGTTGCTCATGGCACCTCCTAGTAGGCCTCATTATGAGGCTTGGAGGTCTCTAGGGAATCCGGGGCTATTCAATGTCGTCCAGCCGCTCGATCTTGCGTGAGTTCGCCATGATCGTTTCTGCAGCCGACCGAAGCGCTTCAGGGTCGTTGTCGCTGCTGATGTCCGAACGCATCGCAATCGTGACTTCAGCTACGGCATGCATCACCTGTTCTGCGTCATTGCCGTTCAACTGGCCATCCTCAAGTCCATCAACAAGCAGATCAAGAACGCGTCGGAACGCTTCGACAACTGGCGCGCTGCCGACAACGGCAAGCTTGTGGCTGATGACCCTGAGTTCATCAATGAGCGCAAAATCATGACGTTCACGCTCCACGATTTCAGCAACCTTTTCGATGACGCGCATATATGTGTCATGCTTTTGTTGAAAAAGAAGAACTTGCCCTTCTTTTCTTAACTCAAGCTCAGTCTGGCGATTGAGGAGCACAGCTGTCAGATAGATAGTGGCAGCTGCACCCAGGAACACTAGGATCATCTCTTGGGCAAAAGGAAAGTTTTCACCAACAAAGTATAAGCCGCGGTAGGCTGCGTAACCTACGCCCACTAAAACAATGGAAATTACCAGGTAGGCGACGTCCCTGCCGCGAAAGCTCGTCTTTACCGGTGGCTTCATGGGTTGGCCTTTCTTAATCATGGCTGTCGTTGCCTAGCGAACGGGTGTCAGGGGCAGGTTCGGTCTCCTTTTCGGGCCGCAAGAGAATAGGGGTTGGTCCAGAGCCAAATACATTGAACCCATCCCGCAGACAGCGCTCGAAAATCGTTTCATCCCAGTTCGAGAAATCTCTTTCCACTTCATATGTATATTTTGGCCGTGTCATTGGGCACCAGCCGGAGCTTCGATCCGAAAGGCAGGGGCTTTTCCATCCTTGTCCTGGCCGGCATAAAGCGTCAGATGCGGATAAGGGATTTCGATGCCAAGTTCGTCGAAGCGCTGTTTTATCCTGTGCAGATATTCGCGCCGGATTGACCATTGCTCACCTGGCAAGACCTTGAGGCGAAGACGCAGGATAACCGAAGAGTCACCCAACGTTTCGACCCCAAAGACCTCTGGCTCGGCTAATATTCTCGTTGACCAGGTTGTTTCCGAAGCTAGCTCACGGGCGACACTCTCCATAACGTTCAATGCCTCCTGAAGGTTTTCGCGATAGGCGACACCGACATCGATTACGGCCATCGAATAGTCCGTTGTCTTATTTGTCAGATTGGTGATGGCTCCGTTGGGCACATAGACCACGTCACCATTGAGTTGACGCAGGCGCACATAGCGCAACGTCATCTCTTCGACTTGGCCTGCCACACCGCCAATATCCACGATATCCCCGATGCGGAGTTGCCCTTCCAGCAACAAGACCAAACCCGAAAAATAGTCTTTTATCAGGCTCTGCGCAGCAAACCCCACTGCGATGCCGCTTACCCCCGCAGTCGTCAGGATCGGTGCCACAGAAATGCCAAGGATTGAGAGGGAAATGGTCACGGCCAAGGCCCACACGACCAGCCGACTGACGAAACGGATCAGACGAAGAGATGTTTCAATGCGTTTGACCTCATCTGCAGATCTCTTGGAAGTGCGGGTTCTTTTGCTGATGCGTGTGATGGCCCGCGAAAGCACTGCGGACACGAGCCACGCCACGGTCATGACGAGCACAATCTGTGCAACTGTTTGGGAAACGGAAATAAGGCCGGATAGGAGCTCTGCCTGTGTGACCTGCAAATTCAAAAAATGCATTTATATGCACTCCCTATTATTCTGGGGTAAGCGGATTGATCTTGCCCAGCAACCGTGGACACAGTTTCAAGCACTCATCCGGGCCTCGTAGGCTTGCGGGCTGATGTGCCCCAGCGTGCTATGTCGCCGCTGGCGGTTATAGTCGGTTTCGATGTATTCAAA
>NZ_JBJGEJ010000030.1:0-12768 GCF_045062345.1 Pseudomonas sp. 2024-210
GCTTCATTCTTGAAGGCTTGGGAGTGACGGGTACGGTTCTGTTTCATCGGGGTAGCGGTTCTTGCCATGGTTCACCTCGTTGCAGTTTATCGCTTAACGGGGTGTCCACTCGTGCTGGGCAAGATCAAAGCATCCGACAGCGGCAGATATGGCCCGAGCCAACAATCTGTAAGTAGTTCGAATAACGCCGCTTATGTTCAAAAGGCCCCCACATTTGAGAGAGTGCTGGGGGCCTTTTTTTCTGGGCACGGAAACCACACCCCTCCTACACTGGTACGCCAGACCCCACCTCTGTGGTTTTACGCACTGTGGGCCACTGACTCGGATAAGGACGCCACCGCCATGCCGTTACCCGTCACGCCCTATTATGAGCGCCGTCTGCGCGACCTGCGCACGCTATCCCCTGCGGCTGCCGCACTGGCCGAGCGCATCGCCTTGGACCTGCAGCCGCAAATGCTGGCCACCTCGACCGAGACGTTGGAGGCGCAGTTACTGGATCACCTGCAGGAAGTGGCTGAGCAACAGACGCGTTGTGTGACTCGACTCTGGGACTGGTTAAACGCCGTGGTCAGCGCCGGAGCGCTGACGCCACCACAGGCGGCAGCGTTTGCCTGTGAAGCCGCGACCTTGGGTGGCCCGTCTGGTGTGGTACCAAAATGATTGGCGACGGGATTCACGAAGACGCGTTGCAGCACCTGGTGCAACAGAACGCGGTACGGGAGTTTGTGGTGAGCCGCGATGCCGGGCGGGAAAAGTGGATGTTTTCGGTGCGCCTCGGCGGGCCACACTCCCGACTGATTCCGGTGCGTTCACGGCGTGAGGTGATACGGACGTGGGCCAGCCTGACGGCGGTGGGCCGCTTTGCCGAAGGGCTAGGCGTGCTTGGCTTTGCGGTCGAACTTTGACGTGCTGAAGGCGCTCGATTAGGCGATGTAAAGCCTATGAGGCCTAGGCTTAGTTCATTTTTTCTGCTGTAAGAAAAAAAAGATTCTGCTCCGTAAATCCCTTATGGCACTTGGCCTGTAGAGGTTCTAGGACAAATTTAAGGCGTTTCGTCGCACCCAGTGATAAACAACTGGCTGAAATAACGGGTTCTCAAGCCGTATAATGCGCGTATCCAAAAAACCTAAATATTATCCTTTAGGTGGTAAGCAAAATTTCCGATGGATTCTGCCTACGGTTTTTAATTATCAATGCTGTGACGCGTCACAGATGCAAAATTGCGGGCAAAAAAAAACCGCCTTAGTGGGGCGGTTTTTTGGTGCAGTCCCGGCTAGTGAACCGTTTCTGCATACTCACAGGGAGCATTGACGTGCGCCAAGCGTACTACTGCGCGTAACTACGCGCAATAAATAATGATTATCCGGCGCTGAGCGGTTTGGCCCAGCATTTACGGGGGTATCGCTTGGCTGCGCGTAAATACGCTGTTATGGCGCGCGCGCATCGGCGTAATAAGCGCTGATAGGGACTGGGACAAAATATAGAAAATAACCGGATTTCATGAGGATTCTGGTTACTGTTTTCCGTTAACATCGACCTCGTTCCGCGTTCGTCACCTTTGAAGTGGCCGGGTAAAGCGCGCGAATTTTGGACCTCCCGACACGGATTAGTAACCCGTGCCGGATCTACTCGGGGGGCCATTAGCCCAGCCGCCTCACAGGGAGCATTGACGTGATCCCGAAGACGCACATGTTCCGGTAAGTGCGTTGGAGGTACGGCCCAACTATAGGGGGGCCGTGTATGTCTTATTTTAGACGTGCGTGGGACCTCGTATGGAAAGCGTATCAGGCCTTTCGCCTGTACGAATTCCTGCGAGATCACTTTGACGATCTTGTTTAAGGTCTGAGGGTGGACCGCTTCGGTTTCGACCGAGGCGGTTTTTTTTGCTCGTAGAAAAGGATCAAATGTCGCGGGTGATATATTCCGTGATATGAGGTCTTCAAGTTGCGGATATAAAAAAGTTAGGAATTGCATGGACTTGCCCACTCATTTGCATCGGACTTGACCAGCAGACAGAGTGCCACCGGCAAAAATCGGCCAGACACAATGCTAAAAGCCAGGCCACTGACGCACTGCGCGCTTGTCTGCTTGTCTGCTTGTAGCGGCCAACTAATCCCGGACTCTACGCTAAGTTTTTTCTTGAACTGAACGGGCGTTAGCCCACCATTAATGGCGTCGTCGTTAAATTGCCGACAAAAAAGCCCGCTTAGCGGGCTTTTTGCTGCCTGCTGAACGCCCTAAACCATAGCTCTGGTGCAACATAGTGGTGGGGGCTGGTGTTATTCCGTACCTACTCACCCTCTCTAGAAACAGATCTGCCCTAGGCTGAAATTTCGTGCTCGCCGATCATGTGACACAGGTTATTTCTTATCCACCAGAACCCATTCTGTGCTCAAAGGAGAGAACATACTGTCGCAGGAGTCGCTGATACATTTCAAACCACGATCATCGGCAGCTTGGGCATACACGTAGGTTGCATTGTCGCCGCCCTTCAGACTGAAAATGACTTTGTCGCTTTTCTGCTCAACACTGAATTCCCTTGCAAAGCTCAGGCTCCCATACTGGAATCTGGAGCGGACAGCTGTACTTCCTTTCACCTCTAGAACGACCTCACCAGGCCTGTATCCAACCGCTTCATAACGACCGTCCCAGCTTTTCCCGCATCCTACCAGGGACAAAGCTACTGGAATAAAAACGGCGCCAATTGCCAGTCTCGACTTTACTGCATTCACCACACTGAACACTCTAGGTACTCCTTTTAAAACGTTATCCAATGCCAATGATGTCATTTCGACACTATTAGCTTTCGGCTGTTATTGAGCTCGGAAACGAACACTGCTGCGCGAAATGGATCCAGCCACAGCAGCAGCGGCATCCAGTACAGACGCAGGACTGTTCCATCATTCGCAACGATCACAGACCGCGTCGAAGATGCCGACCAGACCAGCTCCGGACAGAGACAACTGACGAGCATTAACTCATCTAGATCAGCGTTCATCATGGTCTGCCCCCTCCCGATGCTCCAGCCACACCGCCCAGCCCCACAAAACGATGCCCAGCACCGTCAGCGCAACAATGCTCCACAGCGGCAGCCAGCGATGAGAACCGATCCAGAGCCCCAATCCACAACAGAAAAGCGTCATCCACAGCCACTTCATCTCACACCTCAGTTTTCGTTCGAGAGGCAAACGTTAACCGTGGGTCGAGGTGTGTCATCGCGGAACCACAAAATCGTCAGTTCCCCAGGTTGGATCTGAAGGTGCCGCGATGGTCTGCCAAGGGAACGGCAACGCCATTTCGGTGAATCGTGCATGCCGGCTGTGGAAATCTTGGGATTCCCAGTGGGTTTTCCGAGATATCCGAAAGCCTCTGAGTGAAATCTCAGTGGTGGGAGGATGAATGTCAGTGGTTCGCCAAGGTGCCGCTATGAACCGCAGTAGTTTGTCAGTGCCATCCGAAGGCTTTCCCAGGTAGGGCCCAGTGGCCTCAGAAATCCCCCTGACGGGATTTCTGAGGCCACCAAATGGTTTATCAGTGGAATTTGTAGGGCTTTCACAATCATTTTTACCCTCCGTGCGTAAATAAATGTTGCGTTAGTAAATGTAAATCCCCGCTACGTAACGCAATAAATTGCTATTACATAGCGGTGATTTGAGTAATATTTATAAATTAACGCACAAAAGTTCACGCAACCTAATTAAGCTAGCAAAATCCACTGCGCCCTTGTACTCTATGTCTGCCGAAACCGAGCTACCCGGCGCTCTAATGTGACGTCATCGTCACCGAAGAGCATAGGTGGAAGGGGGGCCAATCAACGTAATTCGTTGGTCAGGCCCCCCGCACGTCGAGTGCTGATACGTCATCGTATCGATGGCAATCGACACGGAGAGCCAACCGTAAACGGCATCAGGTCGCGCGAGCCAGACCTTAAACGGCAAGACCGAGACCAGACTCGTAAACTAGGAGGCGTGATCAGTCCCCGCCTGCACACCAGTGCAAAGGGGGGCGAACAGGCACTAGAGATATCGCGCAAGCGGGAGTGTCGCTGAACCGTCGAAGCGGTCAGTTGTTCTTACAGAAGGGAAACAGAAATGGAGCATTTCAACGTCGAAGCGGTTGTCGCCCGGCTCAAAGCGCTGTCCAAGGAACGCCGAAAACCGCGGACCTACGCCCAGCGGCGTTCATTGCTGGATGAACACAAGTACGAGTTATTGACGCTAGATCACGCCGGATGCAACGGCACCCAGCTACAGATCTGGCTTGCTGAAAAGGGAATTACTGTCGAGCGTTCAACGGTAAATCGCTGGCTGCACCGAAACAGGCAGAATGGCTAAGTTCGCTAAACCGGCAAAACAGGCTGCCTCAGTGATGAAGCTACTGCAGGGTGGCCGCATCAAATCGGTTAGCACCGTCCGAAACTATGAATCACGCCTGAAACAGATCACTGTCTATCTCCAAGAGCAGCGCTTAGGCAGTCTGCGGGATATGACGCCTGTCAGCGCCTTGAACTACCTGCGCGATCGCGCAGCGGTCGTAGGCCAGAAGACGCTGGATATGGAGCGGCAAGCCCTCCAGTCGATGATGCAACACGTCACTCATCGACTGGAAGCAGGTAAAACCCTAGAAGTCATCAGAAGCACTGCCCCAAAATCCAAAACTGGGAAGCCAGGACAGCCAACACTCGGAAGGCGGCTAGCAGAGGAATCGAGGCTGTACTCCCGTGATCAGGTTGCACTGATAGTAGCCAGACAGTCACCCCACAATGCTTTGGCCACTGAGATTGCGCATGCCGCTGGCCTACGCGCCCATGAGCTGCTAACCCTGCGTCGCATCCATCACCAAACACCGGATGAGCGCCCGGCACATACTCTGAAGTTTGTTGGTATCCGTGACGAAACTATCAGTTATACCGTTTACGGCAAGGGTGGTCTGACCCGTGAAGTTCGTATTCCCATACCGTTGGCCAAACGCCTGGAAGCGATACGTCTTGTAAAACCCATCAGAGCCACGGATCGAGGCGTTCACTATCAACAGCACTATGGACTCGGTGGTGGTCAGCCCTGGAGCAAGTCCTTTGGTGCTGCCTCCAAAGCAGCTTTGGGTTGGTCAAAAGGGGCGCATGGGCTCAGACACAGCTACGCCCAGGAGCGATTGAGCACAGTGCAACGTTACCTTCCACGCGAAGAAGCCAAGCGCGTAGTGTCCCAAGAGCTTGGGCATTTCAGGCCTGAGATAACTGAGACCTACCTACGTTGACCGGACAAGACCGAGCTTAGGTCATGGCACTGATAACCTGCGCGCGTAGCGTGCAGGCCGCAGACAGCGCCGCGAAGGAGCGAAAGGCCGTTGCACGGGTTTGTAGGTGTGTGCGGTTTTCTCGGCCTACAGTGACTGGAGGGGCGCTATTCGAACGAGTTTGTTCTCGTTTTATGCGGCAGCGTTTTTAAACCTGTTTTTTCTTGTTTTTAATCTTGTTTTTAGCATCGCTGTAGGCCGCGTGTGACAAGGGCTTTGGCGTTTAAGTGACTAAAGATTCCGGGTTAAAAGGCTAAAGATTCCGGGTGACCAGCTAAAGATTCCGGGTTAAAAGACTAAGGATTCCGGCTGTTATCCACAGATTCAGGGAAATTGAGTCGCATTTGGTCGTCATCCCTGAATTTGAATATGAGTCGGCTGATCGCCCGACCCTTTTTCTCTGTCGTCAGCTCAATAAGGAGGCCGCTTTTTTCCCGAAGCTCAGCAATGGCCGGATTGAGCACCTTGAGCTTGAGATTGCTGTAACGCTCATAGGACGGTCCTAGTTCTAGCAGCTCCCGGAAGCCCTCAACGCTGACAGTATAGAACCCCGTGCTTTTGAACTGCTGTAGTAGCTCAAACAGCCTGATTGAGTGGGTAGAGGATAGGTCTGCGATTCGCTTTAGTTCGTATGTCGTGAAGCTTTTGTTTAGGTGAACCAGGTACGGCTGCACGTGGACGGTAAAGTAAAGTTTCGTCTCCCCCCCTCCATCCAGGTAATCCACGCGGTCAACCCAGCGAAAGCGGCTCTTATAGCGACCATCGTACGTTTTGACATCGCGCTCATAAAGAGACGACGTAGCCTCTTTCAATGCCTCATAGGCGTGCTTGAGCGGAATACCGTACTGATCTGAAAAATCAGGAGCAGTAATCGAAATAGGCCGTGGCATTGGCTTGCGTGGGTCAATCTGAGAAATGGCGGCCAACAACAAGCGCTGCTCATTCAGGGACAGCTTGTAAGCAGCTTTCACCAGGTCATTCGACTTGGTGACGTTTTTCTTGGATGACCCAGGTTCCGCCACAGCACGCTTCATAAGACTAAATCCATAAAAAAGCTTAGCTTTATCATAACTAGCTAAATCAAAAAACCACAGTAGCTGTTTAACCCGGAATCTTTAGTCATTTCCCACTGGGAAACCACCAAGCGTCACACAAATACCACTGAAAAACTCATTTACTCTTTTTATCAATTACTCAGGAAGCGCTGCGACATACTCAGTCAGTAGCTCCTTGATCGTTTTGCCTTGCTTGGCCGCATAGATTTTCAGCTTGGTGTGCTGATCGGCTGGAAGCTGAAAGTTAACCCGCTTCATTTCTGCGTCATCAGACAGGCTCGCGAGGGTGGCTGCCTTGTTCCTGGCGCTTGGGCGACCGGCTGTGAGCGCACCTGTGTTTTTACTCATTACTTTGTTACCTCAAATACTCAAAGAAGTTTTTGCTTAATCTCATTCGCTAGGGCGCGAATCTCATTAGCGGCATCGCTTTCCGGTTCTGCTTCAAGAACAGTCGTGCCGGCAGCTGCTGTACCTGGGTAGCTAACGCGCTGCGTAATACGAGATTCCAGGACAGGTAAGCCATAGCCAATCAGAGCTTCAGTGATTTCTGCACCAATTCGAGTGCCCTTAATAGCTCGCGACACCACAAAAGCAGCCTGTAGGCGACCATCGGTGAGTTCGATACGTTGCTTGACCAGCTCAACCAGGTCAGAGGTCGCCCAAATATCGTATGGGCTGGGCTGCACTGGGATCAGTATGAAATCAGCGGCCTTAATAGCCGATACAGCTAGATCTGCCGCCTGGGGTGCGCCGTCGATCACAACAAAATCCTTGCGGGCGACGTTCTTCAAGTCACGATCAATGGTCGGGCGGTCTATGCCTACGACGGTTAGTGGTTGGTCTTCACGCACGGCGGCCCAATCGCGGGCGCTACCCTGAGGGTCTGAATCCACGAGCAGAACATCGGCGCCATCCAGTTGTAGGGCACGTGCCAGATGGGTGGCTATGGTCGTTTTCCCCGACCCGCCTTTCTGGTTCAACACAGCTATAACCTTCATTAGGCACCTAAGCGTAAAAGCGTTAATGATTAAATACTCATTGCATCATAGCAAAAAGATCAAATGAGTAAACGGTAGCGTCACGACTTACAAGCATTTGACGAAGTCTTTTTACTCAGGAACCGAGGCCAGCTAGAACTCGGCGGTGGCCATACAACGTTCGCCGGTAATCAGCTAGTTTATTGGATACCCGGCCCTGCAGGTCGGCCTGCAGCGTTTTCAGATTCGACCCATTTCCAGTATTGGCGCATGGTCCGCTCATGTTCAGATTCCGGTACCAGGTGTTGCCAGCGAAGTTTTTCTTCTTCCTGTTCAGCCGTTCGGATATCGCGCTTGATTTCTACGCCGGCAGCGGCAAACCTCTTGCGCGCCTTGCTCCAGAATCCCACTGCGGTTCCTACTTCGTGCAGAGGCACCAAGGGCACCTGGTGAGTGCACCACAGTCGCCAGGCCACGACGCCGAGAGTCACCCACAATTGTCAGGTCGTAGATGTAGGCCCGATCGTTGAGCGGATTAATCCCGTAGCTGATCTTCCCCGAGTGCTGGCCATCGACCTCGATGCCGGCGTCATACTCGGTCCCTGGAAAAGCGAAACAGCCGCGACAGGCTCCCTCTCGCACCGTCACCAGACGGACATCGGCTGCACGCTCAGTCAGGATTTTGGCTTGGCGCCGATGAAAAAAGTCCCGCATTGGCTCGAAATCGGTCATCTGCCCTTCCTGGTCAAAAAGTGGTGATAACGTATTTTATCGTGAGTTTTAAGATACACGGGAATGATGGTGCTGTGGCCTAGATGGCTGCGCTGAATCTACGAGTTACCAATCAGTTACGTAAAAACCCTCACTGCTAACTGACAGTGAGGCGAGAGTGAGTTGATGCTTGCTTTTATATCGAAATCGATATAAATTACTCGTGCTGGTGTTACAAAGATCTGTGAGCGAGCCATATATCCGGCCGACAGACTACCCAGCAAACCTAAATGACAGGAGAGGCAACTATGTGCCAGCCAACTGAAATCCCAATTTATCGTCGACGAAGTCGACTAAGGAAATCTCATGCAAGATCAAGAGCAGAAACCAATCGTATGGGTCGGTAATAGCAAGGAAGGCCTGCGGGACTTTCCCCTAGTGGCAAGGCAGCGGGCAGGGTATCAGTTGGAAATCCTGCAGGATGGCGATGAGCCTGATGACTGGAAACCAATGAAAACCGTTGGACCGGGTGTACAAGAGATCCGGATAAAGTGTGACGATGGGGCTTTTCGCGTGTTTTATGTGGCCAATCGGCCTGATGCAATCTACGTGTTGCACGCGTTCCGGAAGACCACTCAAAAGACGGAAAAGCGCGATATAGACCTGGCTAAAACCCGGTTTAAATCGCTGGACTGAAGCTAGGGCGCGCCCTCACCGAAAGGTGGGGGCAAGGCGCACCCACTTTCAGCACTACTCAAAAGATGAAAATATTTATGAAACAAAAACGTGAGGAATAACCTAATGGCAAACGAACGCTCTACCTCTGTGTGGGATGCGTTGGTTGATTCGCCAGAAGAAGCCGAGAACCTGCGCCTGCGATCCAAGCTTATGCGAGCTATTACCCGGACCGTAAAAGGGTGGGAGGTTTCGCAAAAAGAAGCGGCTCAGCGGCTGCATGTGACACAGCCGCGTTTGAATGATTTGCTGAAAGGGAAAATCGATAAATTCTCCCTGGACGCACTGGTGAATATGTTGGCCAGCGCCAATTTGGAAATTGATGTAATCGTAAAGAAGAAAGCTGCATAAGATGCAGTGGGATAAAGACGGGCAGCCATTAGGCTGCCCTTTTTTTTCTTTGGTGAACGCTGTGCTAGTGATTTCTAATTTGCCTAGTCGCGGGATACCGCTACGTCTACTCGCTAGATCTGTAGCTATATAGAAGATGCCACTTTTAGATATTGGGTAAACAGCTAGCAGATGTCGTTTTTTGTGGCCGCAAGAGGCTCTGAGAGCGCGCACAAGCGTAAATAATGATTATTTGATAGCACTCATAGAGTTATTTGCCGAAGGCGCCACAATGCTCTTGCGCGGCGTTTGGCGAGCAAGTAAGATGCATGGGCTCTTGGATTACAGGCGCAAAAAAACCCCCTCCCCGTGGCTACTAGGGGATGGTGGTTTAAATTGGTCTTACCGGTTCAAGTACTTTCTCAGGGGACTGAGAACCGAAAGACTTTGTCTACTTAGCAAGGCTAAGCGGAGTGGGATTATAGTCACTCCTCGAAAGGTGTCAAATTTTCACCTTTCTGAAGCTTGGCGTTGCGCTCTTAAGGAACGTAACTATGGTACCTAAAAAGGTATACCCCCCAGCTCCACCTGGACACACTTTAGTGTGCCGACCTTGGAAGACTTTACCATCTGGTGAAGTGGTTTGGGCCTCAACGTATGGCAAGAGGGCCTTCTGTTGGTATGAGAAGGATGCCCCCTAGCCACGAGCATAGCCCCTCATTTTAATGAGGGGCTTTTGCCTGCTCAAGATTGGGAGTCATAGTGAGGTTTACCAGTAACTGAAAGCCCCATCTTTTGCTCTCGCCAACTGATTACGTTGTGCCATCACCAACGTGGAGTAAGTGCAATGCAAATGCATGAAGCGATTGAATTGCTAGAGGCCTTTAACCTGGACAGTGCTAATGACGCTATCCAGGAAGGCTGGAAATTGCTGGCAGTTGTGCC
Organism: Pseudomonas sp. 2024-210; assembly: GCF_045062345.1. Taxonomy (NCBI): domain Bacteria; kingdom Pseudomonadati; phylum Pseudomonadota; class Gammaproteobacteria; order Pseudomonadales; family Pseudomonadaceae; genus Pseudomonas; species Pseudomonas sp. 2024-210. Next base: position 10,049 of record NZ_JBJGEJ010000030.1, read on the forward strand.
TGGATCTTCTAGTGTGACGTATGTTTTGGGTAAGCCAAGGCCTCGCTCTAGCGGTCTGCTTAGCGCTCCGCGTAACAACTCGCAACGACGGTAAACGACTGCGAAGAACGGCGTTTTCGTTAAAACCAAGGCACAAAAAATCCCGCAGATTGGCGGGATTTTTTTGTGCCTGGAATGGTTGCCAGCGAGATTCAAAATCGAGCCCTACAGCCAATCCGATGGGATTTTATTAAAAATCCACTTTATCAAGCTCAGAACCAGCAGCCTAACCAACCACCATAAAAGTCGTGCGAACATAAAACGCTCCGTTGTGAATGAACCCCCAAGCGATGGTTTGTGGGGCTGAATCGGCGCACTGCCCATTCATACGGTGCGTTTACAGTTTTAGTTTTCGTCCTTTTGTCAGTCGCGTTAGCGCCCCGGAAAGGAACCCGCTGATATGGGTGGTGTGGGTGGTGTGGGTGGTGTGGCTACAATGAGCCATCATCACAACGTAAGGAATTAACGCTATGGCAGTGCAGCAAGGAATAGATGCTTTGATCAAAGAACTGGCCGGCTGCGGAAGGGGCTCACCAGGCTATGTGGCCGTTCTCCAGGGGCTTGGCGAAGTCGGGGGCGCGCAAGTGGTCGATGTGTTGATCAAGGAAATTGCTGCCTGCGGACGCGGCAGCAGCGGCTATGTGGCAGCAGCCATCGCGCTGGGTCGTGCCAGTCGGAATCAGTAACAGTTCGAATAACGCCGCTTATGTTCAAAAGGCCCCCACATTTGAGAGAGTGCTGGGGGCCTTTTTTTCTGGGCACGGAAACCACACCCCTCCTACACTGGTACGCCAGACCCCACCTCTGTGGTTTTACGCACTGTGGGCCACTGACTCGGATAAGGACGCCACCGCCATGCCGTTACCCGTCACGCCCTATTATGAGCGCCGTCTGCGCGACCTGCGCACGCTATCCCCTGCGGCTGCCGCACTGGCCGAGCGCATCGCCTTGGACCTGCAGCCGCAAATGCTGGCCACCTCGACCGAGACGTTGGAGGCGCAGTTACTGGATCACCTGCAGGAAGTGGCTGAGCAACAGACGCGTTGTGTGACTCGACTCTGGGACTGGTTAAACGCCGTGGTCAGCGCCGGAGCGCTGACGCCACCACAGGCGGCAGCGTTTGCCTGTGAAGCCGCGACCTTGGGCGGCCCGTCCGGAGTGGTGCCCGAATGAGCGGCCGTTACGGTAACGGCAGCGACCCGTTAGCCGCGATCAGTACGTCGCCTGAAGTGCTGGCCACACTGCGCCGTCGAATGACTGCCATCGAGCTCGCCGCCGACACCCTGCAGGTGCATCTGGCCAGCGAGCGGGCGCAAGGTTTTGTTGAGATGCTGGAAGAGCTCAAGGTGCTTAAGCCGGCCGACATTGAAAGCCTGTACCTGATCATTGATGACGCCGCTCAGGCGCGCGTCACGGCGTTGCTGCTGTGATCGGGGACGGGATTCACGAAGACGCGCTGCAGCACCTGGTGCAACAGAGCGCGGTCAGGGAGTTTGTCGCCGGCCGTGATACCACCCGTACCAAGTGGACGTTTTCGGTACGCCTCGGCGGGCCGCACTCGCGGCTGATTCCAGTACGGTCGAGGCGGGAGGTGATTCGTACCTGGGCCAGCCTGACGGCGGTGGGTCGCTTTGCCGAAGGGCTCGGCGTGCGAGGCTTTGCGGTGGAACTGTGAAGTTTCGCGCCCGCGAAACTGGCCACGGCTTTTAGTTATCGAGAGCGTCGAGCAAATTTGCCCAAGTAGGGGCTTCCCCTGGCTTCGTGTTGTGAGGCAATGCAGGTTTAGGCTCGGGTTTATGCTCGATCAGCCGAAGTGATTGTTGCAGCTCTTGTATCTCTGCACGCAGCAATCGAACCTCTTCAACCAGCGAGTGTAGGGCTGGGTGTAGGGCGTCAATTTCAGGTGTAGGGGAAGTGTAGGGTGAGGGTGTCGGGTCAAGTGTAGGGCGGTGTAGGGTGATCCCCTGTGGTTCGCCATAAACACGGATCATTTCTGATAGGTCGATAACCTTTTGCCCTTTACCGTCTAGGCCAGCAGTTACGCGGCCTTTAGACACGGCCTCATGCAATGTTGAACGGTGTAAACCGTAGAGTTTTGCCATGCGGCCGATGGTTAATTTTGCCATGTAGGGCAGTGTCGGGTTCTGTCTGTAGGGTGCCCTACAGTCTACTGCTATTTATGAGACTTAACCGACCATTCCCTAACGCGGTCCGGTGGACCTTGTTGGCTACCGTGCTGGTAGGCAGCACAGCTGCCAGACCCACACGGCAGCTTGTGAAAGACACAGGGTTTGCGCTGAGCGAGCAAACGCAATATCTTTGGGTAATAGATACATAGCATTAAAACGAAAAAACCCTGCCAAGGCAGGGTTTCATTCGGGCCAGCGGCGACTGCAATCGCTCTGGCCAAGGTCTCGGGGAATCTCTGCTTTTCGGTGCGGGGAACGAGACCTGGTAAGCCAATTCTGTCGGGAAAACTCCCGTCTGTCCAGCTTCCAGCCTCCCCCGACACCTCTTCCCGACGCTTGGAATCAAGATGCTTTGGGCCCGGGAAGTAATAGCTGCCGATCAAGGGGATCTCTTCACGGCAGCCGGTATAGCCGGTTAGGTGCGACCCGCAAGGGCGAGAAGGCAATGGCAGGGCAGCGTAAAAACCCAACCACGGGCGCTGTCACTGTCCT
>NZ_JBJGEJ010000031.1:0-12567 GCF_045062345.1 Pseudomonas sp. 2024-210
TTCAACCTGGACACCGCTGCGTTTGACGAACTCAAACGCTCCAGCGAATACCGCTGGGCCTGACCACCGGCTACGGCGACGTACTGGGCAACTGGTGTTTAAAAAACATCGAAGAAGAACAAAGCGCCCTGCTGCAAGGCGGCATCCCGCGTAAACAGGGCTTTACCTTGGAGTTTGTGCGCTATGGCGACGACCTGCAGAACTCATAGCGGTGACGTGCTCGACACCCTCTGCCAGAACTACTACGGCCACCTCAACGGCACCGTCGAAGCCGTGCTCGATGCCAACCAAGGGCTGGCCGATGAGGCGCAGCCGTTTCGGGTTGGGGTGATTATTCACCTACCGGATTTGCCGGTGCCGAGTGATGAGGTGGTGATGCTGTGGGGCTAGCCGTTTCACGTCATGCCCAACGCTCGTTTATCTAGCCCGCCATGAGCGGGCTTTCTTTTGTCAGGATTTACCTCATGGCCCCTACCTTTCGAATTGTTGCTGACGGTGCCGACATCACCGCATTGATCAATGACCGCCTACTGTTGCTACGCACCACCGACAAACCCGGTATGGAGTCAGACGACTTTGAGCTGCGGATCGATGACCGTGACAGCGCCGTGACGCTGCCCAGTCGCGGGGCAAGCATTGAAGTCTTCCTGGGCTACGACGGCAGCGCTTTAACCCGCCTCGGGCGCTACACCGTGGACGAGGTTGAACTTTCCGGTCCACCCGATACGCTGGTGATCCGTGGCAAAGCCAGCGACATGCGCGGCAGTGGCAAGACTACCCGCAGTGGCAGTTGGGAAGGTGTGAGCCTGGCCAGCATCGTCACTGACGTAGCCGCACGTAATGGCTGGTCGCCCGTGTGCTCAGTGACCACCGTGGTGCCCCGTGCTGACCAGCTCAACGAGTCAGATTTTAACTTTATGACTCGCCTGTCAAAGCAGTTCGACTGCACCGCCAAGGTAGCGGACGGCAAGCTTCTGGTGATGCAGCGCCAGGGCGGTCAAAGCGCGAGCGGCACGGCGCTGGGCACCATCACCCTCACGCGCAGCGACGTCAGCCGCTGGCAATTTCGCCTCACTGATCGCAGCACCCACAAAGCCGTCAGCACACAGCATCAAGACAAAAAGACCGGTCAGTTAAAAGTCGTCACCCTGGACAACGACGAGTCTCCGGACGGCCTGCCGCCCGTGCATACCGACCGCCACATCTACCCGAACAAATCCGCTGCCGAACAAGCGGCAAAGGCCCGGCTATCAGCCTTCAATCGTTCGACTGCTGCGGTACGTCTGGAAATGCCCGGGCGTACTGATCTGTATGCCGAACGAACGATCAACGCTCAAGGCTTCAAGTCCGGGCTTGATGGCGAGTACCTGGTGGACTCGGTGGAGCAGGTCTTCACCCAAAACGGCTGGAGCACCACCGTCGAATGCAACGGCGGCAAAAAAGGAAAAGCTAAGGCCAAAGGCAAGAAGCCCAAAGCCCCGCTCAAAGTCGTATCGCTAAAAGCAGAGTAAACCCACACCCAGCCGGCCATGAGCGGGCGTTATCGTTAGGGCAAGCCTATGTCGATCACCCAGCAGCAACTCCAACAGATCCTACCCAGCGCCGGCCAAACAGCCGGCGTTTTTGTTCCTGTGCTAAACACCGCGATGGTCCGCTTCCAGATCGTCGGCACGAAACGCATCGCCGCCTTTATCGCCCAGATCGGCCACGAGTCCGGTCAGTTTCGCTACGTCCGCGAACTGGGCAATGACCAATACCTGAGTAAATACGACACCGGCTCACTGGCCAAGCGCTTGGGCAATACCCCTGAGGCGGACGGCGACGGTCAAAAGTATCGAGGTCGTGGCCTGATCCAGATCACCGGCCGAGCCAACTACATGATGTGCGGTGAAGCGCTGGCCCTTGACCTGATCAACCAACCCGAGCTGCTGGAAAAGCCGCAGCACGCGTGCATGTCAGCGGCATGGTTTTGGGCGAGCAGGGGGCTCAACACCTTGGCCGACGCGGGCCAGTTCGACACCATCACCCGCCGCATCAACGGCGGCCAAAACGGCGCAGCAGATCGTCAGGCACTGTATGCCCGTGCCCTCAAGGTGTTGGCGTGAAGCTCGATGCGGTGAAGTGGGGCGGGGCAATGCTGCTGATGCTCGGCCTTATGGGTGGCAGTGCATGGGCGGCATGGGCGTGGCAGGCCAACGCCTACGACAAGAAACTCGCCAAGCAAGAAGCCACCCACCAAATAACCCTGACCCATCTGGCCAATGCCAACTCAGCGCTAATCATCGCGGAGCAGGGCAAGCGCCTCGCCCTGGAGCAATGGCTGGCAGCCAGCGACCAAGCCCACTACCGAGCCCTGACTGATGCCAAAATCACTCAAACCCACCTGCGTGATCGCCTTGCTACTGCTGACCTGCGGCTGTCAGTCCTACTCGACACCACCGCCACAAATGGTAGTAACGGAATGCAAGCCACCACCGACACCGGCGGCGTGGTTCATGGAACTGCGACAGCCCAACTTGACCGAGCGCATGCTCAACGAATTATCGGAATCACCGGCGACGGCGACCAAGGACTGATCGCGCTACAAGCCTGTCAGGCCTACGCCAAAGAAGTCTCACACACGAAATAAAAGGAGCGGCCGAAGCTGGATGCGTCAACATCCAGCCCGGCCACCAAACCCGCAGATCAGCCCTGCAAGCCCAGTCAAGGCTCCTGCCCCGTGCACAAAGCGGAGCGAGCCTATCACCTGTCTATCCATACAGTAAAGGTCTTGCAAACAATGTCATCACCCATCATTCCTTGGATGGGCGGTAAACGCCGTCTGGCCGACCGCCTTATCCCCCTGTTCCCACCCCACGAATGCTATGTCGAAGTCTTTGCCGGCGGAGGTGCGCTCTACTTCCTGCGGCCACAGCCTGCTCCAGTCGAAGTGCTAAACGACATCAATGGCGACCTAGTGACCCTGTACCGCGTGGTGCAGAACCATTTGGAAGAGTTCGTGCGTCAATTCAAGTGGGCTCTCAGCTCACGGCAGATTTTCGAGTGGCAAAAAATGACCCGCCCGGAAACCCTGACCGACATCCAGCGCGCTGCCCGATTTTTCTATCTGCAGCACCATGCCTTCGGTGGCAAGGTCTCAGGTCAGAGCTTCGGTACCGCAACAACTGCTCCTGCAATCAACCTGCTACGCATCGAAGAAAACCTGTCTGCTGCATGGCAGCGGTTGTCCGGTACCTACGTCGAAAACCTGCCCTGGCTTGAGTGCGCAGAGCGCTACGACCGGCCACACACTTTCCACTACATGGACCCGCCTTACTGGCAGACCGCTGGCTACGGCGTGGACTTCCCGTTTGAAAATTACGAGCGTATCGCTGACTTTATGCGGCGCTGCAAAGGCAAAGTGATGGTCAGCATCAACGACCACCCGGACATTCGGCGGGTGTTTGAAGGGTTTCATTTTGAGACCACCGAGATTCGGTACACGACCACCAATCAACGGCAGGGGAAGGCTGAGGTGACGGGGGAGTTGATTGTTACGAATTGGGAGCAGGAGGCTTGGGGAGGATTGTTTTAGGTTGGTTAGTTTGAAACTGATAGCAGCCCGTGACTAAGAGCTGCTATCGGCCAAAAGCTGACGCTTAGCCGACTAACTTCCGTCCGTAGAACCGCACGAGTAGTGATCTTGACCAACTGCTGTGCGTTGCTACCGGTGGCGTTAGGCGAGTAATGTCGCCACATTGGTAATCTTACCCCCCACCAGCTAACCTGCCAGCTTTAAGCCATCAGCCATGGGCGCCCCCTAGATGCAGCCACCCAAGAAATACTCTGTTGTTTTGGTCGATTTGGATGGTAGGCACTCGCTCTATCCGATGAAAGAATGGTGCCGTCAGAACCCCAATGACGCACCACCTTTCGATCGCAACACGAATTCTCAGCAGCTTCGTCGTGCATTCATTCGAATGGGATGGGTCACTGAAGAAACTGAAACGCAGGTTTTGGTTCTGCATCCCAGCACACCTAAAGCAACTATCCAAGCCATCGAAGACGAAGACTTGGCTCTTGGAGACGAAGACACTCAAGATTCAGATCGAGAGACAGTTTTTGAACTGGAATGGCAGCTACGCGACTTCATATCTCACAACATCGAATCACTGAAATTGGAAGGGAAATCCCTTCGCCTCTATGTCGACCCGCAAGGTCGTGATGGAGTTGAATACCCTACCGACGTTGGGCCAATCGACATACTCGCACTTGATTCAGATGACTCGTTTGTGATCTTTGAACTGAAACGTGGTCGTGTGGCAGATCGTGCCATAGGTCAGATCAGTCGCTACATGGGCTGGATCAAGAAGAACCTTGCGCACGGGAAGATGGTGAAGGGCGTCATCGTTGCTAAATCCATCAGCTCAAACCTACGTCACGCTATCGTGGCAGTACCTAATGTCTCGCTTTTTGAGTATGAAGTAGCGTTCAACCTGAACCAAATCCTTGAAGCAGATGGACCAATGTCAGATGGGATGTGAGGAGTGAATAGCCCCAACTTTCGTGGCCCCTCCAATTGACCGCTTTTGGCCGTAAGCAGCCTGTCACGGAGGGCTGCTTACGGCCAAAAGCAGTCGCTTGACGGAGTCCTTGTCTTGAGCGATTCGCCTGTTGTAAGTACTAAGTAAAAAGCCCCCACACTTAATCAAAATGTAGGGGCCTTCTTTGGCGAACGTATATCTCTGAGCGCCATCGACGCTGATTACATCCAGAGCCAAATGGCACAGGCAGCAATGAGCAAGGTCGACACAATAATTACGATAACAGAACCGCGCTTTCCGCCTTGCAGTGTCTCTCCCACCCCCATATCCATGATCAGGTGCCGGACGCCCGCCACCAAATGATAGATCAAAGCTGAATACAGCACCCACGCGATCAGCTTGCCAAGCGGCGATAACAGCATGCCTTTGATCTCGTTGAAACCTTCTTCTGAGCTCAATGACTTGCCCAATGCGTAAAGCATCACGAACAGGCACAAGAAAAGCAGGATCCCGGACAGACGATGCAGGATCGAGGTGAGTGCCGTGACAGGGTATTTCATTGAACCCAAGTCGAGATTGACGGGCCGCTTCTTGTTCATCTTCACTCCAAATCTGTAATTTCACGTCAGGCCAAATACTGTCAGCTGACAGCGCGGTCGGTTGGCAAGGGCTTAGGCATGCCAGCGTTGGATTCTAAACTAAACCGCACGGTCTAGTTTAGCTTTTGGTACGAAGCTGACGACCGATGGACTAGGATAGGCAAACTTTTGAACGAGACCGCTTATGCGAACGAAATCCGAGGCACGCCGATCAGCGATCTTAATGGCCGCCGGGCAGGTTTTTCATGACCAAGGATTTGAGGGCGCTTCCATGGCTCAAATTGCAATGAGTCTCGGCTGCTCTAAAGCAACACTCTATGCGTATTTTGAATCCAAAGAGGTCCTGTTTTACGAAGTGCTGATGACGGCGGCAGGGTCGCAAATGCGCGAAACGTTTAATGCCATTGAGAACCTGTCACTGCCAATTCGTGACGCTCTTCAGATCTTGGGGGAACAAATTATTTCTTTGCTTTACTCAGAAGAGGTTATGGCTGTCCGCCGGTTACTTTTGTCTGCAGCTGGCCGCAAAGCAGGATTGGGCAAAGCTTGCTATGAAGCCGGACCAGCACAATTTTTAGAGGCGACATCGCTTTTACTCAAGCATTACATGGACACAGGGAAACTTCGCCAATCTGATTCACGGGTCGCAGCTTTACACTTGCGCGCACTGCTGGAGTCCGAATGGATTGACCTATTCCTGTTTTCCACCATGCAGGGTTTCGACCAGGCCTTCTGTAAAGAAACGGCTACCAGAGCGACAGATGCATTTTTAGCCGCGTACAGCCCAACGCAGTGATCCCCCTCTAGCAGCTCTGCTTGGCCAACGATAGCCCATTCCGACGTTAACAGAAGCAGGCGAAATACAGCATAGGGCCGGTTTCAATCTATCTCCAAGGTCCGCTATGGGTCGTTTTCTGCCTCTCGCGACGGGCAGAAAACGGCCAAAAGCTGACGGTACCTACAGGCAGAAATCGACCCAAAGAGGTTATTGGGCAACACCTACGTCTGGCCGATTGCTTTCAGTTCCGGCCGTATTCCCGAACAGCGCGCATTAGTGAAAAGCTCCGCATTCTGGTTCTCTAGGATGGGACAGTTCATGAGGTGGCGTCGCAAACTTAAAACCGTCAAGTGGCGCTTTATCGCTCAGTTCAAGGAGGGGCCCCGGGCAGCTATGGGCAGGCGCAGCTGTGACGTTGCCGTTACCGACTATAGCTGCGGGCTGAAATGGCTCGCGCTGTCAGTCGTCCCCTTTGCAGGGCTCTGATACGGAAGTTTGCTCTGCACGACCACGTCGTCTGCACGTGGCTTGAGGTTGAGCACATCCCCACTTGCCAAGCCATCTGCTCCAACCCCGCTATAGGCTGCCATCTATGTGCGCGATCGGGATAGTTTTTCAGCTATGGATAGTAACGTTCTGGTCGATAGAGTCGCGGCCCAAGCGGCTCATATTCTCGGTCGCGGTCAAGTCAGGATGTCCAAAGGACATGCCGAAAAGCATCTTGTAGTTCTCTGGAATACCAAGCACTTCCCTTACGGTGTCGGCATAGAAGCCAAGGGAGGTTTGGGGGATGCCGCCAAGGCCGTGCGCAGTCAACGAGAGAAGGAATGTCTGGGCGTACATGCCCACGTCTGCGGCTGCCCTCACAGTGTCTCCCATGACTGGCACGAAAAGCATTGCCACATGCGGCGCCCCAAAGAACTGGAAATTCATGGCTGCAGCACGAGCGCGACCTTCCCGGTCCTCACGATCAACACCAAGAGCCTGGTAATAAGCTTTGCCCTGCTCAAATGCACGCTCTTTGTAACGACCGAAGAAGTCCTTATGGTCGAACGTAAAATCGAGCGACGTAGCATCCGCTTTTTGCGCCGTGAGCATCGCTTTAGACAGTTCGATGAGCTTTTCGCCGGACACAATGTGCATGTCCCAAGGCTGTGTATTGCAATTCGATGGGGAAAACTGGGCGTCTTCCAAAATCTCGACGATTTGAGCCTCGGGCACCGGTGAAGGAAGAAACCGGCGGAACGATCGCCGTGCGCGGACTACCTGTTGAAAAGCAGCCTTGTTATCCGAGACGTGAGTAGGGGTGTGAATGGAATCTGACATGGGTCGTCCTCGTATCTAAAATGTTTTCAAACTCGTCGTCAGCGAGTTGCAAGGCACCTTCTGGTCAGGAAGCACTACCTGACGAGCCTTACACGCGTTAGAGGGAGCAATTCGGGATCACTCCGTCATTTGTCTGGAGCCAGTCTGCCTTCGATACGCGTTAGTACGGGAACCTGATAGTGCGCAATTTTTGCCTGATAGTCCGAGTTCTGCCGCATGGTCGCTCCGAATCCATGCCTGCTTGTTAAGCTACCTGTGATATCAATGGAGAATCTCATGCGGCTGGAAATTCCAACCCACCAGAGTGGGGAAGCTCGTTTTGCTGAAGCCTGTGCCAGGCTAGCGACCGCGATAGGCGGCTGGGCAAGTGCGAATGCCGGAACCGGTACTCCGCTGCCAGAGCTGTCGATGTTCGCCTATCCGGCACCGACCTTTGCGATGTGCAGCATGTATGAGCCGAGTATTGTGGTCGTGGCTCAAGGAGCGAAACGCGTGTCATTGGGGGACGATCGGTTCACCTGCGGCGCCGGTCAGTTTCTCCTCACCTCGGTCGATTTACCCAGCCTCACCCAAGTATTCGATGCAAGTCCGGGCACACCCTATTTGTCGGTGATGCTCAAGCTCGATTTGAAATTGGCTGCTCAACTGATGATCGACAACAACGTCGCTGCTCCGCGTCCCGCCCAGGCAGAAATGGGAATGACGCTAGGCAGTAGCACTGTCCCGCTCCTGACATGTATCACCCGTCTGGTTGAAGTTCTTCAAGACCCTCAGGACCTTCCTGTCGTTGCACCGCTGATCGAGAGAGAAATCCTGTATCGGGTGCTGATCAGCGAACAAGGGGCGCGCCTGAGGCAGATGGCTTCAGTCGGCAGCCAAGGGCATAAAATTGCTCAGGCTATCGCCTGGATCAAAGCCAACTTTCGTAAATCACTTCGTGTAGAAGATATGGCGGGCACGATTCAGATGAGTATGTCGACATTCCATCACCATTTCCGTGCACTGACGGCGATGACCCCATTGCAGTACCAGAAATGTCTGCGCCTGAACGAGGCGCGCAGGCTCATGCTTATCGACAATTTTGATGCTGGGACGGCTGCGTTCACTGTCGGCTATGAAAGCCAACATCAGTTCAGTCGGGAATACAGTCGCCTGTTCGGGGCCCCTCCGCTGAAAGATATATTGAAAATCCGAGCGATCGGCCCGTTGATCCAAACCGGCAGCATGCGCAACGGCAAGCCGTTGGAATAGGCAAAAAAACGGTTGGAATCGGATACCGCCTAATCGCCATGCAGGCTCATCATTTGTACCGTCAGTGATCGAACCAGGTGCTCACACCTTGGTCCGGCCACCTTAAGCTTTTTTGCTGAGAGGTACTCAATATGCGCAAGGTATGGTTCATCACCGGGGCAAATCGTGGCCTTGGATTGGGTATTGCCCAGGCAGTGCTGGCAGCTGGTCACGCGGTAGTCGCAACGGCTCGAAACATCGACGACTTGAAGAAGAAGCTGACCGGCGAACCTTCGTCGCTGCTCTGCCTCCCCCTGGACATTACAGACGCCGATCAGATTAAAACCTCTGTCCAAGGCGCCGTAGACACCTTCAACCGGATCGACGTCCTGGTTAACAACGCCGGTTACGGCCAGCTGGGTTGGTTTGAAAACACCAGTGATGAACAGGTGCGCCGTCAGTTCGAAACCAACGTATTCGGTACGATGAATGTCACCCGCGCCATCTTGCCGGTGATGCGCGCCCAGCGCTCGGGTCATGTGTTCACGATTTCGTCGGCCGCCGGCATGATTTCTGTTGCTGGTTCTTCAACTTATAGCGCTTCCAAATTCGCGGTAGAAGGCTGGATGGAAGGCTTGGCCAACGAAGTTGCGCCATTGGGCATCCACGCCACCATCGTCGCCCCGGGGTTCTTCAAAACCGATTTCCTCGATCCTACTTCGGTGAGCTACGGTACCAACGACATCCCTGAATACGCCGAGTCGATTAAAGCCTTCAACAACTTCCATGACCAGATGAACCACCAACAGGTGGGCGACCCAGCCAAGCTTGGCGCGGCACTGATCACTCTCTCCGATTTGGCCGAACCGCCCGTGCGTTATGCGGCAGGTTCGGACTCGCTGGGTGTGGTTCACGCCAAAATCGAGATCATGCTTAAACAGGCCGAATTGCTGGCACCGCTGTCCGCGTCCACCGACAGCGCGGCGACGTAAATCCCAGCATTGCGGGTAACGGCCGCCTTCCAATCTTCTTTTTTCAAGGCATATTCAGTTATGAGTAACAGTTTCATCGTCAATGCGGGAACCCAATACGGCGCGTCCGAGGGTAAGCTCAATAATCACTTCACCCAGATCGCCAAAGAGCTTTTTGAGAGCAATGGCCACCAGGTCCAGGTAACTCGCGTAGAAGACGCCTACGACGCTGAGGCCGAAGTACAGAAAATCCTCTGGGCGGACACCATCATCTATCAGATGCCGGCGTGGTGGATGGGTGCGCCCTGGACTCTGAAGAAGTACATTGATGAGGTCTTCTCCGTCGGTTATGGCCAGATTTTCGACAACGACGGTCGTACCCGTAGTGACCCGAGTCGCAAATACGGCTCGGGCGGTCTGCTGCAAGGCCGCAACTACATGCTGTCCGTGACCTGGAATGCGCCGTTGGAGGCCTTTGTGGAACCAGAGCAGTTCTTCGATGGCCAAGGTGTAGATCCGGTCTACTACTCTTTCCACAAAGCCAATGAGTTCGTCGGCCTGAGCAAGCTGCCTACCTTCATGAGCAATGACGTGATCAAGCAGCCTGAGATCGAGGCCGATACGCTGCGCTATCAGCAACACCTGAAGCAGTTCTTTCTCTAACTGAAACCGAGTCAGCGGAGGCGAAACATGAGGCTTATCGATCTTGTAGCGCGGTTTGCTCCCCACGACGGGGACTTCATCACGGAGGTCCCAGGGCTGAAACTGTTTCGCCGTTCGCAACCCACCGCGGCAGTGCATTGCATCTATGAGCCGAGCCTGGCACTTATCGCCCAAGGCCAAAAGCGTGTAGTCATCGGCGACGAAATATATGACTACGGTCAAGGTCAGGTGTTACTGACATCCCTGGACCTGCCGGTGGTCTCCAAGGTTACAGAAGCAAGCCCGGAAACCCCATACCTGGGCATCTCGGTCGCGCTGGATAGCCGCACTGTGATGCAGCTAGCTACCCAGGTATCCCTTCCCCATCGCAAATCTGCCCCCGAGCTTGCCCTCACCATTGGGATCCCCAGCGAGCAGCTGGTTGACGCAGTGACCCGGCTAATCGCGTTACAGGATGAGCCAGAGATGATTGCATCCGTGGCACCTCTCATTCATTCAGAAATTGCCATCAGGGTGTTGAAAAGTCCCCAGGGTGCAAGGCTTCGTCACCTGATTGCTTCCGGTACACAAGCGCATCAGGTCGCCAAGGCCGTCACCTGGTTGAAACAGCATTACACCGAGGCGCTGCTAGTCGAGGACCTGGCAGACAGCGTACATATGAGCCAGACAACCTTCCGGCAGCACTTTCGCTCGTTGACCGGAATGAGTCCTCTGCAATACCAAAAGCAGCTGCGTCTCCAGGAGGCCCGGTGGTTGATGCTCAATGAAAACCTGGACGCCGGTACTGCTGCCTTGCAGGTGGGCTACGAAAGTTCGTCGCAGTTCAGTCGGGAGTACAGCCGAATCTTTGGCTCGCCGCCGCTGCGTGACGTCCATCGAATGCGGGAATCAAGTGCGGCAGCAATCGGCCAATAAACCGGCCAGCTGCTTTGCCGCCTTCCCAATCTACTCGGAGGTTGTTATGCCACGATCGGCTACGAAGAAAGATTTTCCCGTTTCGAACATCAGACACTTTCTCGAGCCTGGCCCTATTGTGCTGGTTTCATCGAAATGGCAACAACAAACGAACATCATGACCATGGGTTGGCACATGGTCATGGAGTTTTCTCCCTCGCTCGTCGGGTGCGTCATTGCTTCTGGAAATTACTCCCACGACCTTGTGCGCCAAAGCGGGGAATGCGTGATCAATATTCCTTCGGCATCACTTATAGATACGGTAGTGGGTATCGGCAACTGTTCAGGGAGCGAGGTCAATAAGTTCACTGAGTTCGATCTGACTCCGAGCAAGGCGACGAAGGTCAGTGCACCGTTGATCAGAGAGTGCTACGCGTCCTTTGAATGCCGGCTGTACGACGACTCCATGATCGATCGGTACAACCTGTTTATCTTCGAGGTCGTCAAAGCCCATGTGGCCCCTTCCGCAGACAAGGAAGAGTCATTGCATTACCAGGGGATGGGGGAATTCATGCTGTCGGGCAAGTTCATCAATCGCAAGGACTTGTTTAAATCGTCGATGCTCAACTGACTCGGGCTGGCCGATAGCTGCCTGTCGCGAAGGGCAGCAATTGGCCGATTGCTGCCTTTGGCCTGCGACAGCTCTGCGTCGAGACTGTATGTCAGTGGGCAGCAGCTAGACAGATGTGAGCACTGAGAGGGTGGCTGCTGATGAAGAGGATAATTCTGGGAATGCCCTAGACTGGTGAGCCGTTGATCTTAGAAGCCTTAGCAGCTCTGCGTCTTTATCGTGAGGCTAAAACTTCAGGACGCCCACAATAAGAAATTGATCGCTTGAAAATATTGGCTGACTCGCTAGTCCAGACAGTAACCGATTATCAGCTTTTAGCGGTTGGTGATGACTCCATCAAGCTTCACTAGAGCTATTTTCTAGTGATTAACTCTAGGTAAATGCTTCTCTGCATCAGTTACGCTTTTTCATTCAGGTGGCATGAGCGTTTTTAGTGAAACGTTGATGAACTCTTCATTCTGGGTAATTACGTCTAGCGCCCCACGAACATTTCCTCCTACCTCAGATGAGCCTTGCAGCTCAATCTATAGTGTCAGCTCCATGATGGCAGCCTCAAGGGCAAGCTGATTTTCATTGAGTTTGTAAAGGAGGGCGGGAATTAGGTCTGAGTTTATGATATTCGATCCTCTGTGGGGAAAGCATAGCCGGTGATGGTGCTGAGTGAGTGTTTTGCGATGGGTAGGATGTCGTGCGAGGGGGGGCTAAATCAGTTCCGCACCTCAAAACCAAACCCTTCATATGCTTGGCGTTCAGTTGCCAAAATATGAAGCGTTTGCGGAATCGATTTATCTATAAGCTTATGATTTATATAGAAAAAATAGTGGATTGCAAATCCGCCCACGCCGGTTCGATTCCGGCTTCGGCCTCCACATTCGAAAGCCCCGTAGACCTTGGTCTACGGGGTTTTTTATTGGGCGCAGAAAAGTGAGGAGTTCCGAAACTTTAGGGGGTG
>NZ_JBJGEJ010000032.1:0-6717 GCF_045062345.1 Pseudomonas sp. 2024-210
AAATTATAGGGCCCGATATAAATATACTCAATATCTTTTAATTTTATGATTTTTCATATATTGGATTCGCGAGTTTCTAGAGCAAAGCCCGTCATTAAATTTATTTATTGTGTGTGGAGGTAAACGCGGCCCAGCGTGGCTTTTGGAACTTCCATGGCTTGAGTGAGTATTTTTCTGTGGCTTGAACAAGAAGGTGGTCACTCGTGTAAATTGAATAATATTTGCTCAGCCTATACCCCGATTACTTCCCGGCTTTACAATTAGTAATTCATCAAGCTCTTGCCTTCGACATTTTTGGGCAAACTCTAGTGCTGTCTCTTGTTGTGTCTGGAACTGCTGTAGCAAGTTTGAGTCAATTTCATAATATTCCTCGTAATCGACTATTCCGTAGCTTACTGGAATTGACAAATAATGCTTTCCTGATTGCAATTCAGTGCCAAGAGAATACCTGTTTTCTTTGCTGAAAAAAATATCATTAAATTTCATGGCTAGCCCTTTGTGGATAGAGTTGTGATTTTCATTTGAGATGGTATGACACTCTCGACATAAATGACTGCTTCTTTATTACCGCTAGGAAGATATCCACCTGGAATCCATAAATTATTTGATCCAGTCTCATTTCCTGATGGGGTTTTAACCTTTGCAATGCTGAGAGTTGGAGGTCTATTCGCATTAATTTATTATCTTTTAAGAATCCTGAAGGCAAACCTAGAGAGTTTTCTATTACACCGGCATTTCCGTTTGCGCGTTCTAATAGGCTGTCTACTTCTGCTTTTGGCATGACAAAAGCAGTACCATCTTTTTGACCAATTCCGTATTTCTCTAAATTTGAACTAGTCATGAAACTAGTTGCGCCGTTATCGAAAGCTGACAAATGTGATGGCATATATTGTGGAGAAAGATAGGTTATTGGGTCAGGTCGATATCCTTTAGGTATCGCCCGAATTTCATCAGCTATTGATGGGCTTAAGGCTAGTTCCCCCGGACACTCCCCCTCAACACTCATTAACCCCAACGGATCTACCCATTCCTTCATTTTGGTAGGGGTGAGAACAGCTGGGATTACGAAAGTGGCTCAGCAAGTACGAGTTCTTAGCGCTGTCGAAGAATATTTTAGCTACCGAAAATGGCAGTACTTGATAGCTTTAATTGTTTTTATAACTCATGGCTTTATTGGCTTCTCACTGTTTTAGTAGCGGTGTCATGGGGATGCCAGTATACCTGTATGGAAATGGTTTTAACGGTTACGGTTTACTTTGAGTTTTCGGTGGTTAATCTGCCATTTACTATGTTTTGTGCTGTTTGGAGCTTGCTAATAAGCTCTGTTATTGTATTCGCGGTGAGCAAAATTAAAGGTGGTTCCCATTGGTGGTCTTTAATTACTCGTACTTGGAAATGCCCATTTTCATCAAAGGAGGGGTACCACCCTACATCTATTATGAAGTCATTGTAATATTCAACCTGCAGCATATCTTCTTTCAATATTTCTAAGTCATTTTTAAAGTTTTTGATGTCAATATTCGATAGTTCGTCATAAGTGATTTTCTCATCTAAAAAGTCTAATGCAATCATTTTGTAAGCTTCCTGAGCTCTTGATCAGTTATCGGATGCCCGTGAATGGTTTTGGCACTCAGTTCAATACGTATCCATCTACTCTTTTGCCACCGCTGGCACAGATATCGCTTTCAAACTCCTTAACTTTCCAGGGTTACCATTGGTGCTTGATTTTCCATCCTTAAAACCCCTCTTTCCAAGATTTCTATGTCAATTCCTGGCTTGTATTTTGCCGTGCCAGTTTTAGTGGGTTCAATAATCGCTTCCCAAGACATGTTTTTTGACAAGCTATATTTGTGATCATGAACTGTCCAATTAATCTCGTTATGTATAGGTGCTTTTAGGTTTTCGCTAATGTTCTTTTTTTGTTCCGAGGTTTCACCATTTTCGGGGGGGGGATTTTGCGCCCCACATTTTCCGGATATAAACTTAACCCCAACGGATTACCCCAATTGGGTTTATTTTATTTTTGTTTGCTTCTGCATTCAAAAAGCTCCGAGCTGGTAACTTATGTCGTACCTTTAGTCCAAGGTCTATCCACTATCACTCCTATAGTGTCGCAGAACTGCGCACAGCTTTCCTGATGATTGTATGGCGTGGACCTCCATAATTGTTGCCGTGGGAGAGCACAATATAATGTGCTTGGATTGTTATTTTATTTTTTCAAGCAAGTTGAGTATTAGTAATTTAACAGATGCGGCTTGACTTTCAGATGCCTCTGTGAAGACTATTTCCTCAATGCTGTTCTCGGTATCACATAGCAAGGATCTTAACCATTGCTCCTCATAAGCCACAATCTCATTTTCTGCCTTGTAAAGTGCAGCTTGTAAGTCGGTTGTCTGTAAGTCTCCACGCATGTATAGCATGCACGCATGTTCTACAGCTTCGACTGTCTGGGGATACAACCAACTTTTCATATGCTACTCCTGCGCAGAATAGTGATTACAAGCTTTCCTAATCTTTCAGTAACAACTCCCGCATTAACACCTCTATCGCTGCGGTAAAGAATCCATCCCTAGACACCTTTTTTGCAGATGTTTTCGGGGATTAGACGGTCGCCTTTCCTGAGAAATTGAGTTGTCTTGCCGTCTATTTCCTTGGCGTTGATGATAATTAATATTTTCGGCGCCTCCAACGTACGGCTTCAAGATCCTTATGGCTATGCATTGCTTAATAGCCATGTTTTACATTGCGAGATTTTTTTTTCGGAGTTTAAATTGTAAGATGTTTTACGGTCAACCTCTTCGAATATTCCAGTTGTTGATTGGCGATAAAGTATCAGCCATCCATCACGACCGTCATGCTCAATCATAAATATATTTTGTTCTTTTTCTATAGTGACTGACCAAGATGAGAAAAAATTTGGATGATCAGAAAATACTAAAACAGTAAATCCACATTCATTGATTGCTGTGTAGAGAGTGTCTTGATTCATCAATCGAAGCTCTTAATCTAATGTTCTGAATTTTTCGGTGTCGGTGCTGAAAACTTGAGTGCCGCCACCTGCTGCAGGTTGAGGCATATCCTTTACTGACCAAGTGTCGATAATATCCTTAGATGTAGATTTTAATACTTCCACCTTCTGCGTTACTAAATATTTTTGCTGTAGCTTTAACTCGGATTTTAAAGTTTTTCGATTGTAGTCCATGACTCCAATGCCTAACTCAGAGGGTGTTGTCTCAGAGTTTAGTGAGTAATAGTTTCCTTGTCTTGCTCTAGGAGATTGAAATTGGTTCACTACTTTACCTCTATTTAAAGTCACCGTGGTAACAGACTGGTTAAAGTCAATACCGCTAAGATGGCCAGGAATATCAACATCCTCATACCCTTGCGACCGATAAAAATCTATAGCTGTCTCTCTCCTACTTCTAACATTTATGTCGCTGTGTACATCTCCAGACCGTTCAAATTTATTATTGAGTCGAGAAAGCAGTTCCCCCGGACACTCCCCCTCAACACTCATCAACCCTAACGGATCCACCCACCCCGTAGGGTTGGGTACGTACTGGTAGCTGTTGAGTCCGCCCGCCAGTTTGATCGGGTCGGGGGTCAGGTAGCGTCCGGTGTTGGGATTTTAGTAGCGATGGCGGTTGTAGTGTAGTCCGCTTTCTTCGTCGTAATACTGGCCCTGAAAACGCAACGGGTTGCTGATTTCGTTGATGTCGAATTTAACGATGTTGCCGTACGCCCGGTAATACGCCGACCAGACGATTTTCCCACCTGCGTCGGTGAGTTCTTGCGGGGTGCCCAGGTGGTCGAGCTGGTAGTAGTAGACCTCGTTGGTTGTGCCGTGGCCTTTTAGCAGGGCCATCGGTTTGAAGGTGTCGGGTTCGTACACGTAGCTGCGGTACAACGGCCAGCCCTTAACACCTTTTTGTGAGATGTTTTCGGCGATCAGCCGGTCGCCTTGCCAGATAAATTGGGTGGTCTTGCCGTCCATGTCTTTGGCGATGCGTCGGCCGAAGGCGTCGTAGCGGTAGGCGACGTCGCTGCCGTCGGGCAGGGTGATGCCGATCAGGCGGTGCTGGCTGTCGTAGCGGTAGTGGCGCACCAGGCGCTGGCCGGCGCCGCGTCGTTCGCGGATGAGGTTGCCGTAGGCGTCGTAGTCGAAGTGGCAGTCGCCTTGCATGAGCAGGCGGTTGCCTTTGATTTTGCCGTAGCTGCGGCCCTGGCCGTTGTAGCTTTGGGCGAGGAGGTTGCCCGCCGGGTCGTGGGCGAAGTGTTCGACGTTGTTGGCGTTGCCGAGGACTTCGGTGAGGCGGTCAAGCGGATCGTAGGCGTAGCTTTTTTGGCCTTTGCGGCTGTCGGTAAGCAGCCTCAGGTTGCTGTTGGCGTCGTATTGGTAGCTGCGCCGGTAGTGGTAGTGGCCGGTGACTTCGCCGTTGTGGTCGAGCGGGTAGACGCGGTGTTCCTTGAGGCGCTGTTGTTGGTAGTAGTGGTATTCGCTGAGCACCGAGCCTTGTTGGCGCATAATTTCGCGCCCGTGTTCGAAGCGGTGGCCGGTGAGGTTTATGGGCTTACATATTGTTAAAGAGCAAAACTGGGTATTGGACTTTATTGTGATGAGTTGTTTTTACTTCAAAGATGTAATCCACTCTTCAAAAAACATTTTGTTTGCTCGGGTTGTTTGTGAGGTTGTTGTCGTCGTAGTCAAAAATATTTACCAAATCTGAACGTCTGGCTTGTTCGCCCATTTTTAATTCATACGCCATGAGCCCGGCAGTCATTTGTCTTGTGCTTCTGGATGGATGAATATTTATTTTCGACACTTTACAAAGGAGGTCAATGTCCGGCATCTGTTCACGCAGCTTTGCTAGGCAAGTGTATAGATCGTCTCCGGTCGAGATGAAATTTGAATTATTCATTCTCAATTGAATGCAGTGTGGATCTGTTGTATGCGAGAGATCAGTATTTATTAAGGTGTTATTGGTTGTTATTGCTATCGCTTGTAAATTCATATTGGTTAGTTTTCGCCTGCCGAATTAATGAAAATTTTATTGGCTATTATAATTTCTCTGTAGTTTGCAGGTTTGTAGTGTAGGGGTCTACTCCACTTTCATTTAAGTGCCTTTGTAGTTTTAATAGTATGTCGTTGGCTTCTTGAGGCCCTTTTAGAGCATGCAAAGCATCGCCCTCAGATATTTCATCTTCACGCATCACTATTTGATGGGCACCAGCATCGTAGCGTACAAAAAAATGGCCATTTCGTTTCCATATTTCAAAGTCGGCAAGTTCGTAGATTTTTATATCCATTTTATTAAACCTAGTCGATAATTGGCTTTATAGTGTATTCATTGATTTTCACTGGATCAATAACCGCTTCTGGAAGTCCACCAGGACTGGTGAAACCTCCCGGCCTCCAAAAAGTGTTTGCGCCAAACTCATTGCCCGAAGGTATTCGATATTTATGTGGCTTTGGAATTAATACGAGCATAGGTTGGTGTCCCAGATATCCCTTGTCCAGTCCTAAGTAGTTCTCTAGCTTTGAAATATTCCCTGCCGCCTTATCTATAGCCAGCTCGGCAACACTTTTAGGTAATACCCAAGTCTCTGTCCGTCCAATAACTCCGGTGGGGGCCGTAGGCTGAATTCGTGCAGCTCCATTTCTGAACATATTAGCATGTGCATCCCGGTAAGACTGGGAGAGGTAAAGTTCAGGTTCGGGGCGACTTCCTTTTTCAAATGATAAAACTGCATCAATTGTAGATTGATCCAATGTGTCAGCATTTATGGTTTCTGTTACACCCGGACAATCCCCCTCAACACTCATCAACCCCAACGGATCCACCCACCCCGTTGGGTTGGGCACGTACTGGTAGCTGTTGAGTCCACCCGCCAGTTTGATCGGGTCGGGGGTCAGGTAGCGGCCGGTGTTGGGATTGTAGTAGCGATGGCGGTTGTAGTGTAGTCCGCTTTCTTCGTCGTAATACTGGCCCTGAAAACGCAACGGGTTGCTGATTTCGTTGATGTCGAATTTGACGATGTTGCCGTACGCCCGGTAATACGCCGACCAGACGATTTTCCCACCTGCGTCGGTGAGTTCTTGCGGGGTGCCCAAATGGTCGAGCTGATAGTAGTAGACCTCGTTGGTGGTGCCGTGGCCTTTTAGCAGCGCCATCGGTTTGAAGGTGCCGGGTTCGTACACGTAGCTGCGGTACAGCGGCCAGCCGTAGACGCCTTTTTGGTAGATGTTTTCGGCGATCAGCCGGTCGCCTTGCCAGATAAATTGGGTGGTTTTGCCGTCCATGTCTTTGGCGATGCGTCGGCCGAAGGCGTCGTAGCGGTAGGCGACGTCGCTGCCGTCGGGCAGGGTGATGCCGATCAGGCGGTGCTGGCTGTCGTAGCGGTAGTGGCGGACCAGGCGCTGGCCGGCGCCGCGTCGTTCGCGGATGAGGTTGCCGTAGGCGTCGTAGTCGAAGTGGCAGTCGCCTTGCATCAGCAGGCGGTTGCCTCTGATTTTGCCGTGGCTGCGGCCCTGGCCGTTGTAGCTTTGGGCGAGGAGGTTGCCCGCCGGGTCGTGGGCGAAGTGTTCGACGTTGTTGGCGTTGCCGAGCACTTCGGTGAGGCGGTCGAGCGGATCGTAGGCGTAGCTTTTTTGGCCTTTGCGGCTGTCGGTGAGCAGCCTCAGGTTGCTGTTGGCGTCGTATTGGTAAGTGCGCCGGT
>NZ_JBJGEJ010000033.1:0-6461 GCF_045062345.1 Pseudomonas sp. 2024-210
AGGCCTTGCTTGCCTTTGGCCGCCAGTAAGTCTCCGACTCGCAAGCCTCCGGGGCGTTTGAGGCGCATGGCCGGGTCAAAGCCCCAGGTGATGATGTCGACACTGTGCCGGGCGTTCTCGATGGCGTCATGAACCGCGCCAAAGGCAGCCTGACCGTTGACCAGCGGCTCGGTCAGCACTCCGGCTCGGGGCGGGTAATAGGAAGTATTGGCGAACCAGTCCATCGTCAGGTTGATGGGCTCGTTGGAGTTTGGGTCGATCCTGAATGATTCTGGGGTGTAGGGATAGCTCATGCGCTCGGTTCCACGGTGGGTTTGCCGGGTTGTTCGGCATTCGCCCGAAATTCTTCGGGTGGTACATAGGCAAAGTGCTGAGGCTCGCACGCCGTGTAGGCGCGGTGGCCTTGTCGGGCCAAGCACTGATCAGCAGGCAACTCTATGGATGGGGAGTCGAGGCTTATGCTGAAATGATGCCCGTTGGCGAGTTCAACCCTGAAGACCTGGCAGTTGGCGACGGGCTTGAACTCGACGAGCCCGTCAGGCCCGGTTATGCCTTCTTGTATCTGGGCACCGTCGGCCAGCAGTCGGTAAGGCTCGCTCTCATACCCCGGCAAGCTGGGCAACGGTCTGAGGCTGATACTCAACCCCTGATTCTTCTCGGTGTTCAATGCACCGTTGCCTGCCTTTTCACCCAACCGGGCGCTCAACGGAGAAGACGAGGTTGAAAGCGGCAGCTGCAGTAAGCTGGCCAAGGCTTCGACGGTCATGGGCGTAAGAGGGTTGGCGGCAGTGCCCGGTAGCGGAGCACCTCCCAGCTGAATTGGCGTGCTGCTAAAAATGCCGCCTGAATTGATCACAATGTGCTGCCCACCGGCCATCAATGTGAGCGTGGCGCCTGCTGTCACCACCAGGTTGGCGCCTGATTTGAGGGTGATTTCCTGGCCAGCTTCGATGGCGATTAGCTTGCCGGCCAAGGTATGACTGCTGTGGGTGACTTCGCAATGGTCGTCGGCCAGCAGTTGCACCTTGCGATCGCCGCTCACGGTGAGTTGATCTTCGGCTTTGAGCATCAATACGCTGTTGCCGGTAATGAGTTGGTGGCGTTCGCCATCAATCTGCTCCCGCCAATCGTTGTTGATACGTTGTTCCATATCGCGCTGGGCATGCAGGTAGATCCGCTCCTGGCCTTTGCGGTCTTCTAGATGGAGTTCGTTGTGACCGGTGCTGTCCGGGGTGCTGCGGCTGCGCAATACGCTGCGGGTTTTGTTGGCCGGCAATGGGTAGGGCGGCGGGTTCAGGCTGTTTGACAGGCACGCAGTGATGACCGGGCGGTCAGGGTCGGCTTGCAAAAATAAAACCAGCACTTCCATGCCGACTCTCGGCACCGTGACTGCGCCAAACGTATCACCGGCCCACGACGAGGCCACCCGCAACCAGCAACTGCTGTGATCGTTGTAGTGCCCTTGGCGGTCCCAGTGAAATTGAACTTTGACCCGGCCATATTCATCGCAGTGGATTTCATCTGTTTGCGGGCCGGTCACGCGGGCGGTTTGCACACCCAGTACGCGGGGTTTCGGGTGTTTTAAGGCGGGGCGATAAGGCACGTCCCACGGGGTGGCGATAAAGTCGTTGCGATAGCCCTGCTCAAAGCCGTCCGCAGACGGTTTGGCTGCGGCCCTGCCATAGGCGCGCAGCACTTGAGGCTGTTTGCCTTGATGGGTGATTTCGTTTAACAACCACAGGTTGTTGTTGAGGGGGTTCGGATGCCCCGCGAGCGCCATTAAATGGCCGGTTGCGAAGGCAGGCTGATCACTTTTGCCGGTGGCTTGGCGACAGTCGATCCGGTGACGTTCAAGGGTGCGCTGGCTGAGCAATCTGCCGCGCGGTTCGTCCTTGAAATGGCCGGGGTAAACATAATCTTCCAGGTCCGGGCCACGGCGTTGGTTGTCGGGACGACTGTCTGCCTTTACCTCCCGACTGGCAGTTTCAAAGTTGTAATCGCGCAATGTGCTGCGGGTAGGGCGGGTTTTCAGCGTCACTTTGAAGCTATTGACCACCCGCTCTTCGGCAACCATGCCGCTGTCCGGGTGGTAAAGCACAGACTCATCAAGTTTCGGAAAGACTCGCTGGCCGTCCCCAAAAATCAGGCGGTGGCCCTGCGCGCTGTGCTCGAAGTGGTAGTGGATGCCTTCCTCTTCACACAGACGCTGAATGAAGTGCAGATCGGATTCCTGGTACTGCACACAGTCATTACGCGGTTGGTACTGCACATCCAGGGTAAATACGTAGTTATCGCTGAAAATGCCATGTTCTTCGAGCAGTTGACTGATGATTTGCTCAACCGTCAGTTGCTGGAAAATACGCTGATTTTTGCGCAGATCAAGAAAGGCCAGTTGCGGCACCAGTGTGATGGTCAGGTGCGTCAGAGGGGTGTGCTTGTCGCTGA
This sequence comes from Pseudomonas sp. 2024-210, assembly GCF_045062345.1. NCBI lineage: Bacteria > Pseudomonadati > Pseudomonadota > Gammaproteobacteria > Pseudomonadales > Pseudomonadaceae > Pseudomonas > Pseudomonas sp. 2024-210. The sequence continues at coordinate 2,446 of NZ_JBJGEJ010000033.1, forward strand.
GGGTAAGGGCGTAAACATGCCCGTGGATACCGCCGCCCTGTACCCCGAGGGTCAGAAACCCTGGTCTGTGCAGCAGGCTATCAAGGTCCAGATTCGGGTTTTCGCTGATCAGTTCAATGTCAAAGGCATAGGGGGCGCTGATGGCCTCTTTGCCTTCGAAGGCCAGCACGTGTAAGTCGTCGTTCAGGCCATCAAGGCTGAAGTGAAAACGGGATAGAACGCTTGCCATGAGCGATTCCTTACGCGAGGGCGAACTGACTCGCGTCAGAACATTGAGTCGCGAAAGGTAACAATCCTGATTACATTCTGGATGTAGGATGCGTCCCGTGCTTTCAAGGCTAGTAACGGTAGTTGCGTAGGACTAATCAATTTCAATGCGAAATTTCTGAGGCACTGCCTGCTGGCTCATGACGCACAACAACGCCTACACTGCTTCTCCGCGAAAGGAGCCTGCCATGTTGATTGTTGCTGACGAAAATATTCCCCTGATCGAAGCGTTCTTTGCCGGTTTCGGTGAAATACGCCGTTTGCCGGGGCGCCAGATTACCCGCACCGATGTGCATGATGCGGATGTGCTGCTGGTGCGCTCGGTGACGAAAGTCGATCGTGAGTTGCTGGAAGGCAGCGCGGTAAGGTTTGTTGGAACCTGCACCATCGGTACCGATCACCTGGCGCTGGATTATTTTGATCAGGCAGGTATTCAGTGGGCCAGTGCTCCCGGTTGTAATGCCCGTGGCGTGGTGGACTACGTGCTCGGCAGCCTCCTGACATTGGCCGACCTCGAAGGCGTCGACCTGGTGCAGCGTACGTATGGCGTGGTCGGCGCGGGTGAGGTCGGTGGGCGTCTGGTCGAAGTATTACGCGCTTTGGGCTTCAAGGTGCTGGTCTGTGATCCGCCGCGCCAGGCAGCGGAAGGCGGCGACTATGTAACGCTGCAACAGATCATCGAGCAGTGTGATGTGCTTAGCCTGCATACCCCCTTAACCAAAGGCGCAAGTGATGCAACCTGGCACCTCCTCGATCTTGAGCGCTTGAACCAGCTCAAGCCCGGTGCTTGGCTGATTAACGCCAGTCGCGGGGCTGTCGTGGACAACACCGCATTGCGTGATGTGCTGACCCGCCGCGATGACCTGCAAGCCGTTCTGGATGTCTGGGAGGGCGAGCCTGGGGTAGACGTCGATCTGGCGGATATGTGTGTGCTGGCAACCCCGCACATTGCGGGCTATAGCCTTGATGGCAAGCAACGCGGAACGGCGCAGGTGTATAAGGCGTTTTGTGATTTTCTCGGTCAGCCCGCAGAAGTCCAGCTTGTCGACTTGCTGCCCGCGCCGTGGTTGGCGAGTGTTCACTTGAGTGCCGACAGCGACCCGGCTTGGGCGTTGGCCATGCTGTGTCGCGGTGTCTACGATCCGCGTCGCGACGATGCAGACTTCCGGCGCAGTCTCGTGGGCAGCGCCCAGGAACAAAAACAGGCTTTTGACGCTTTGCGCAAAAACTACCCGGTACGTCGGGAGATCGAGGGATTGAGGGTGCACGTCGAGGGTGAGTCAGTGGCGTTGAGGCAGTTAGTCAGGGCGCTGGGGGCTGTGCTGGTGTGAGGGCCAAACGAACGCTGTAACGGCAGCCTCTGGCAGTGTGAGGGCCGTTACAGCGTTAGATGAGAATCAGTCTTTACCAAAAGGTTTGACCAGGCGCTTGTCCAGTTCGTGGCAGGCGTCCTGAATCATCTTTTCGGTGATCAGAATTTCTTTTCCCTGTTCATCAATCATGGCGCACCCCAGTGACTGCTGTGGTTGGGTTCGAATCACTGGAATCGCTTGAGCATTGTGTTGCAAATCCATGGCCTGTGTCCTCATCAGGGTGTAGCGCTAATGTAGTTCCGTTTAGTGACCAGGTTGTGACACAACTTGGCGGCGAACTCAGTCCAACAGAAATATCCTGAAACTTCCACCCCCACTTTAGAACATTAAGGCCTAGGCTTGGTTGTCATGGGTCATATTCAAAGCGAGTGAGAAATATTCCCCGATTCAGGCCCTGTCTCTCAACATTCACCTTCTGGATGCCCCGAATGCTTTCATCTCGTCAACGCCGTGCCATTCGTCTGGCGGCTCATTTTGTATCGCCCTACCGTTGGCAGGCTGTAGGTGCCTTGTTAGCGCTGATCGTCACTGCGGGCATTACCCTCTCAATGGGGCAGGGCATCAAGCTGATGGTCGACAAGGGTTTCATGACCCAATCGCCGCACTTGCTCAATCAGTCCATCGGTTTTTTTCTGTTACTCGTTTTGGGGCTTTCGGTGGGGACGTTTGTACGGTTCTATCTGGTGTCATGGATAGGTGAGCGGGTGGTTGCTGATATTCGGCGGCAGGTGTTTAACCACCTGATCGACCTGCATCCCGGGTTTTACGAGAACAACCGCAGTTCCGAAATCCAGTCCCGGCTGACCACGGACACTACGCTGTTGCAGTCGGTGATTGGCTCGTCCCTGTCCTTGTTCCTGCGCAACAGTTTGATGGTGATTGGCGGTGTGGTGCTGCTGTTTATCACTAACCCCAAGCTCACCAGCATTGTGGTGGTGGCGCTGCCGCTGGTGCTGGCCCCCATTCTGATTTTCGGTCGACGGGTCCGCAACCTCTCGCGCCAGAGTCAGGACCGGATCGCTGACGTTGGCAGTTACGTGGCTGAAGCCTTGGGCCAGATTAAAACGGTGCAAGCCTACAACCATCAGCAGCAAGACCAGCAACGTTTTGCCGCCACCGTAGAAAGCGCTTTTGCCACCGCACGCAAGCGTATCGTGCAACGGGCCTGGCTGATTACCCTGGTGATTTCGCTGGTACTCGGTGCGGTCGGGGTGATGCTCTGGGTCGGCGGCATGGACGTCATTGCCGGGCGCATAACCGGCGGCGAATTGGCGGCGTTCGTGTTTTACAGTCTGGTGGTGGGCAGCGCGTTTGGCACCCTGAGCGAAGTGATTGGCGAATTGCAGCAGGCGGCCGGTGCGGCTCAGCGGATAGATGAATTGCTACAGTCGAAAAGCCTGATTGAACCTCCAGCGAGTGATGTGCAGGTTTTACCCGAGCGCGTGCGGGGCAACCTGAACCTTGAAGAGCTGTATTTCGCCTACCCATCGCGGCCTGATAACTACGCGATTGAAGGGCTAAACCTGACGATCAAGGCGGGCGAAACCTTGGCGCTGGTCGGGCCTTCCGGGGCGGGTAAATCCACCTTGTTTGATTTGCTGCTGCGGTTCTACGACCCGCAGCGGGGCCAGATTCTCCTCGAAGGGCTGTCCATCGCCCGGCTGGACCCGCAAGACCTGCGGCGCTGTTTTGCTTGGGTGTCGCAAACCCCGGCGTTATTTTTTGGCACTGTCGAAGACAACATCCGTTATGGCAACGCCCACGCCAGCGCCGCCCAGGTTGAAGCGGCGGCGCGTATCGCTCATGCCCATGACTTTATTTTGCAAATGCCTGACGGCTATCAAACGCATTTGGGTGATGGCGGTCAGGGCTTGTCCGGCGGGCAGCGTCAACGGTTGGCGATAGCCCGGGCGCTGTTGGTGGATGCGCCGATACTGTTGCTGGACGAAGCCACCAGTGCACTGGATGCCCAGAGCGAACATTTGATTCAGCAAGCCTTGCCCAGCTTGATGAAAGGTCGCACAACGCTGGTGATTGCCCATCGCCTGGCGACGGTGCAGAACGCTGACAGGATTGCGGTCATGGACCAAGGCAAGCTGGTCGCCATTGGCACCCACACGCAGCTGATCGCCAGTAATGCGCTGTATGCGCGTTTGGCGGCGTTGCAATTTAATGGCGGGGTGGCAGAAAGCATATAAGCAGCTGCTGCGCGAGTGTTGCAGACACCTATAACAACCCGCTGACGAGGCACGAAGGCTGCGATCGGCGGCAGAGCCGTCGTAAAACCTGGCGCTGCGAGGTGGCATCGTTTGCGACCGCTTCGCGCTCGATCGCAGCCTTCGTGCCTTGGCAGCGGCTACATTGACACCGCGCTGT
>NZ_JBJGEJ010000034.1:0-3680 GCF_045062345.1 Pseudomonas sp. 2024-210
AGTCGCTGAACGGTTCACGCTCGCCCAGAAACGAATGCATAAACCAGGCGCGGGAATCGTGCACATATTCATCGAACAGCCTCAGCAGTTGCCTGGCCTCATCATTGAGCGGCTGATTTTGCTCATTGAACAACCGGGAGTAGGCCCGATTGCCCGCCCGGCGCAGAGCGGTGTACTGCTGGGCTTCGTCCTCTTCGTTGGTCAGATACACCAGCCCGCCGGCGGCCATATTGACGAACCGACCGACCGTGAACATCTCCGAGTTTTCCGGCAATTGCCACTCGGCCACGTAGTCAACTCGGAACTCGTTCATGGCGGCCCTCAGCTGGCTGTGGTCCAGCGAGGGTTCAAAGGTTTTGGCGGTGTTGATGGCGACGGGGGTGGACGCGCCGATGCGCTGCTCAAAGGCCCGTTTGGTGTGCTCATGCTGCACACGTTCTTCGCGCTCGCTGTCCGACCATTCGGGTAACGGCTGGCCAGAGCGAGCGGCCTGATCTTCTGCCAGTTGCATCGCGTGCAAGGCCTTGAATGCCTCGCGCTCTTTAACGGTCATGTCCGGGCTTTCGCCAGGGTACTTACCGGTGACGTGAGAGTAAGCGGCGGAATCCTCGAACCAGTAACTGGCATAACGGTGGATGCGCCAACCGGTGATCAACCCGGCCTGATGGGCCATGGCGGTTTCCAGCGGGCCGGGGATCAGGGTAGTGCGCCAGGTGTTGAAGTGTTGGATGAGGGATTCGGAAACGTCGTAGGACGTTAGGGTTTTGTCATCCATCACTAACCATGGACTGCGTTCAATTTGATCAGCGTGAAGCGATTCACGCGGAGCTTGCAAGGGAGCACCCACTTTATAAGCTTCACTAAACATGTGGTGCAGCGCGATTTGCGAAAGCACCTCCTTACTCCCTCCAAGTGATTTGCCCTGATCACCCGGCGGATAGCCACCGCCTACATCCGAGTGCATGCCGGGGTACAGATATTCAACGGTGCCCTTGCGATAGGTCGACGGGCACAGCGGATCGTCAGGCTGCGCTTTGCGCCGTATCGAATCCAGCGGGAAACAGGCGCGCTGCTCATGGGCCGAAACCAGATGCACGCAGCGCTCTAAAAACACCTCCGAATCCGACAGCCGCAACGAGTCGTCAGCCCAGCCCATATGCCCGCTGGCAAAGGGCGCCAGATACGCCACACCCACCGACGCCACTGTGTCGAACAGCCCCATAAAGGCAATGCTGATGGGCAACCCGGCAAACAGATAACAGGTTTCACCCTCGACCTTGACTTGGGTCAACGCCTCCAGCCAAGTGGCAAAGGCCCGGGCTTCGGCGGCACCACGAGAAAAACCATACACATACAGGCGCATGGCCTTGATCAGCGGGGCGGTTTTCAGGCGATTCTGTAATTCGACTTTGTGTTGCAACTCGCGCATCGGGCCTTCAAGGACTGCCTTGCGGCGGGCGTAGCCGTCACTGACGAGTGAAGCGCCCAAGGCATCCATGCCCACAGACGTGCCCATTTTCTGGATGAGTGCGTAGGCAGCTTTTGGGGGAAGAGGACCTTCATTACAAGCGACCTGCAATACATCCAACAGTCGGGTCAGTCCCCAGTTAATGCGATTCTCGCCCCCAGTAGCCATACTCAGCCCAGAGCTGTTCGGCCCGAACTCGTGAATTTCCTTGAATTCAGTACCGACCCCTGGGATGTAATAGCGAAAGAAAGCCTCATCGCTCACAAGGGTTTGGGGCTGACCTTCCAAATCACCCAGACTGGCGTGAAATAAACGCGCCACATTACTGGTCGTGGGTGGCTTGCTCAATTTATCTGACGGCTCATGGTTATTAGTACCGTCAAAGCACAAGGTGATGTTCAACACATCCATACACGGCGGACCAAAATAACCCCGGTGTGCAGCGAGCGCAGCCCGCTCGGTTTCAATCGCAATCTGACGCTCCACTTTGCGCTGCGCGATGCCGTTATCGGCCACCTGCTGAGGATGCGAAGGTAACAGCCCCTTTTCAGGGAATTCCGGGGTCATCGCCAGAGGTTCCGCTGGCGGGCGTTTATCGAACGTATTCACGGTGTCGGGCATGTGCTGGGCACTTCCATTCGGCGGGGAAAGTTATAGGGGTGATCCCTGAGACCTTCATAGGTCGGGCTGGCAGAAACCTTGACCTGATCGCATGGCAAGAAATGCACGGTGACCAGCCCCAGTTGCTTGTAAGGCGCTACTTCAACCACGGCGCGGTGACGGGTATCTTTCTCACTCATTTCCTTCATTCGCGCGGTCCAAGCATCTGAAAAAAGCGGCTCTGACAAAGTGGCGTAATCGTAAGGTGAAGGATCTTTCTCCCACTCCACCACCACCGTCAGCCCTTCGCGCCATTGCACTGGCAACATCGCACAGCACATCTGGCTACGCGGGCCACCGCCATAAGGGCCGATGTTCGGGCCTCCGCCGCCGTTAACGCTGAAATGGTTGATGGCAGCCGAAGTGTGGTTAACCCCAGAAATCGAAGCCCCCAACATCGTCGGCCGCGACTCGACACAGCCTTGCAGCAACAGGCTGGCCACCAGCAGCAGAAATACGCGGCAAATCACGATATCGGGCATGGGCTGGGCACTTCCATTCGGCGGGGATATTGATAAGGGTGCTGAGGAAGACCGTCATAGGTGGTATCTGCCGCGACTTTGACTTGATCGCAGGGCAGGAAATGCACGGTGACAACACCCAGTTCTTGATAAGGGGCCACCTCAACCACTGCGCTATGTCGGGTGTATTTGCTTTGATGTTCTTTAGCAGCAGCAAACCAGCCATCGGAGTAGCGGGGTTTCGGCCAGTTAATGGAAGCACCCACGTTAGGATCTTTCTCCCACTCCACAACAACCGTCAGCCCTTCGCGCCATTCGCGTGGCAGCACGGCGCAACACACTTGCGTACCTCCGCCGCCATAAGGGCCAATATTGTGGCCACCATTGCGGTTGACGCTAAAGCGGTTGATGGCGGCCGAGGTGTGGTTGATGCCTTCTATCGGCGCCCCCAACATCGTCGGCCGCGACTCGACACAGCCTTGCTGCAACAGGCTGGCCACCAGCAGCAGAAATACGCGGCAAATCACGGTATCGGGCATGGGCTGGGCACTTCCATTCGGCGGGGAAAGTTATAGGGGTGATCCCTGAGACCTTCATAGGTCGGGCTGGCAGAAACCTTGACCTGATCGCATGGCAAAAAATGCACGGTGACCAGTCCCAGTTGCTTGTAAGGCGCTACTTCAACAACTGCGCGGTGACGGATATATTTGCTTTGATGCTCTTTTGCAGCTGCGAACCAGCCTTCTGAATAGCGGGGTTTTGGCCAATTTACCGAAGCTCCCACATTCGGATCCTTCTCCCACTCCACCACCACCGTCAGCCCTTCGCGCCATTGCTCTGGCAACATCGCGCAGCACATCTGGCTACGCGGGCCACCGCCGTAGGGGCCGATGTTCGGGCCTCCGCCGCCGTTTACGCTGAAATGGTTGATGGCAGCCGAAGTGTGGTTAACCCCAGAAATCGAAGCCCCCAACATCGTCGGCCGCGACTCAATGCAACCTTGCAGCAACCCGCTGACCAATAGCGCTACTGGCAGACAGTGCTTCATAACGAGCGCCCGTCATCAAGCATGTTCCTGGGGGTGTTGGTGG
>NZ_JBJGEJ010000035.1:0-3410 GCF_045062345.1 Pseudomonas sp. 2024-210
TTTGGAATTTAATCTTGACGATGACCTACTCTCACATGGGGAAACCCCACACTACCATCGGCGATGCATCGTTTCACTACTGAGTTCGGGATGGGATCAGGTGGTTCCAATGCTCTATGGTCGTCAAGAAATTCGGTAGCCAGCGCGTTTAACCTTACGGTCAACGTTCCAGCGAATGGGTATGTAATAGAATTCGGTGCTTTGTGATTGCAAACTTTCGGTTTGTATCGTCTTCACACACCGCAATCTGGTCTCTTCGACGCAAATTGCTTGGGTGTTATATGGTCAAGCCTCACGGGCAATTAGTATTGGTTAGCTCAACGCCTCACAGCGCTTACACACCCAACCTATCAACGTCGTAGTCTTCGACGGCCCTTTAGGGAACTCAAGGTTCCAGTGAGATCTCATCTTGAGGCAAGTTTCCCGCTTAGATGCTTTCAGCGGTTATCTTTCCCGAACATAGCTACCCGGCAATGCCACTGGCGTGACAACCGGAACACCAGAGGTTCGTCCACTCCGGTCCTCTCGTACTAGGAGCAGCCCCTCTCAAATCTCAAACGTCCACGGCAGATAGGGACCGAACTGTCTCACGACGTTCTAAACCCAGCTCGCGTACCACTTTAAATGGCGAACAGCCATACCCTTGGGACCGGCTTCAGCCCCAGGATGTGATGAGCCGACATCGAGGTGCCAAACACCGCCGTCGATATGAACTCTTGGGCGGTATCAGCCTGTTATCCCCGGAGTACCTTTTATCCGTTGAGCGATGGCCCTTCCATACAGAACCACCGGATCACTAAGACCTACTTTCGTACCTGCTCGACGTGTCTGTCTCGCAGTCAAGCGCGCTTTTGCCTTTATACTCTACGACCGATTTCCGACCGGTCTGAGCGCACCTTCGTACTCCTCCGTTACTCTTTAGGAGGAGACCGCCCCAGTCAAACTACCCACCATACACTGTCCTCGATCCGGATAACGGACCTGAGTTAGAACCTCAAAGTTGCCAGGGTGGTATTTCAAGGTTGGCTCCACGCAGACTGGCGTCCACGCTTCAAAGCCTCCCACCTATCCTACACAAGCAAATTCAAAGTCCAGTGCAAAGCTATAGTAAAGGTTCACGGGGTCTTTCCGTCTAGCCGCGGATACACTGCATCTTCACAGCGATTTCAATTTCACTGAGTCTCGGGTGGAGACAGCGCCGCCATCGTTACGCCATTCGTGCAGGTCGGAACTTACCCGACAAGGAATTTCGCTACCTTAGGACCGTTATAGTTACGGCCGCCGTTTACCGGGGCTTCGATCAAGAGCTTCGCGTTAGCTAACCCCATCAATTAACCTTCCGGCACCGGGCAGGCGTCACACCCTATACGTCCACTTTCGTGTTTGCAGAGTGCTGTGTTTTTAATAAACAGTCGCAGCGGCCTGGTATCTTCGACCGGCGTGGGCTTACGCAGTAAATGCTTCACCCTCACCGGCGCACCTTCTCCCGAAGTTACGGTGCCATTTTGCCTAGTTCCTTCACCCGAGTTCTCTCAAGCGCCTTGGTATTCTCTACCCAACCACCTGTGTCGGTTTGGGGTACGGTTCCTGGTTACCTGAAGCTTAGAAGCTTTTCTTGGAAGCATGGCATCAACCACTTCGTGTTCTAAAAGAACACTCGTCATCAGCTCTCGGCCTTAGAATCCCGGATTTACCTAAGATTCCAGCCTACCACCTTAAACTTGGACAACCAACGCCAAGCTGGCCTAGCCTTCTCCGTCCCTCCATCGCAATAACCAGAAGTACAGGAATATTAACCTGTTTTCCATCGACTACGCTTTTCAGCCTCGCCTTAGGGACCGACTAACCCTGCGTCGATTAACGTTGCGCAGGAAACCTTGGTCTTTCGGCGTGGGTGTTTTTCACACCCATTATCGTTACTCATGTCAGCATTCGCACTTCTGATACCTCCAGCAAGCTTCTCAACTCACCTTCACAGGCTTACAGAACGCTCCTCTACCGCATCACCCTAAGGTGATACCCGTAGCTTCGGTGTATGGTTTGAGCCCCGTTAAATCTTCCGCGCAGGCCGACTCGACTAGTGAGCTATTACGCTTTCTTTAAAGGGTGGCTGCTTCTAAGCCAACCTCCTAGCTGTCTAAGCCTTCCCACATCGTTTCCCACTTAACCATAACTTTGGGACCTTAGCTGACGGTCTGGGTTGTTTCCCTTTTCACGACGGACGTTAGCACCCGCCGTGTGTCTCCCATGCTCGGCACTTGTAGGTATTCGGAGTTTGCATCGGTTTGGTAAGTCGGGATGACCCCCTAGCCGAAACAGTGCTCTACCCCCTACAGTGATACATGAGGCGCTACCTAAATAGCTTTCGAGGAGAACCAGCTATCTCCGAGCTTGATTAGCCTTTCACTCCGATCCACAGGTCATCCGCTAACTTTTCAACGGTAGTCGGTTCGGTCCTCCAGTTAGTGTTACCCAACCTTCAACCTGCCCATGGATAGATCGCCCGGTTTCGGGTCTATTCCCAGCGACTAGACGCCCTATTAAGACTCGCTTTCGCTACGCCTCCCCTATTCGGTTAAGCTTGCCACTGAAAATAAGTCGCTGACCCATTATACAAAAGGTACGCAGTCACCCAACAAAGTGGGCTCCCACTGCTTGTACGCATACGGTTTCAGGATCTATTTCACTCCCCTCTCCGGGGTTCTTTTCGCCTTTCCCTCACGGTACTAGTTCACTATCGGTCAGTCAGTAGTATTTAGCCTTGGAGGATGGTCCCCCCATATTCAGACAAAGTTTCTCGTGCTCCGTCCTACTCGATTTCACTGTAAAGATGTTTTCGCGTACAGGGCTATCACCCACTATGGCCGCACTTTCCAGAGCGTTCCGCTAACATCAATACAGCTTAAGGGCTGGTCCCCGTTCGCTCGCCACTACTAAGGGAATCTCGGTTGATTTCTTTTCCTCAGGGTACTTAGATGTTTCAGTTCCCCTGGTTCGCTTCTTAAGCCTATGTATTCAGCTTAAGATACCTAACTTATGTTAGGTGGGTTCCCCCATTCAGACATCTCCGGATCAAAGTCTGTTTGCCGACTCCCCGAAGCTTTTCGCAGGCTACCACGTCTTTCATCGCCTCTGACTGCCAAGGCATCCACCGTATGCGCTTCTTCACTTGACCATATAACCCCAAGCAATCTGGTTATACTATGAAGACGACATTCGCCGAAAATTCGCATGCTCAATTAAGAGCGAACTCACAAATTTTACCTTAGCCTGAATAAACACCAGTGAAAGTGTTATCCAGTCTAACTTTCTATTACATACCCAAATTTTTAAAGAACGATCTAATCAAAAGATCAGAAATCAACATTCACCATCATTCGATGGAATGCTCATTTCTAAGCTTTACGACA
>NZ_JBJGEJ010000036.1:0-2712 GCF_045062345.1 Pseudomonas sp. 2024-210
CGCTCTGGCCTGCTCATGGGCTTATCGCGGTTGATCGCCTTCGCCTGCTCCTTGGCCTTGGCATTCTCGACCTGAAATGTCATGGCCACCCTCAGTACTTGGGTCACTTGGTCCTTGGTAAGCCCCTTGAAAGGCGCCTGTATGCCTTCGAGCTGCTTTCTGAGGTCGTTGGCCGTATCTTGCAGCTCTTTGGCTCTACGACGCTCCTGAAGCGCTGTAGAGGCCGTCGCAATCGTCCCTGCGAACCCTTCGTTAACCGCTTTAGTCAATCGCTGAGCCACCACCTCTGGCGTCTCGACATCGTTGGAAAACAGCCCTTTGCGCAAAACCCGTGGTTCCACAGCAGTCGGGCTGATCGTTACCAGCGGCGCAACGCCACGTTCTAGCGCCGTGTAGTGCTGCTGAATCGTCTGGTGTGTGGCTTTGCTGCCTTCGATCCCGCGATCGAGGCCCAAATCAGCAACACAGCCGGCATAACTGGTCTGGTCTGCACGCATCTTGTCCCGACTGCCGATGAACTCCTTCGCGCTCAGCCGCTTGTCCTGCGTCAGCGGTACCACGAAAGCGGACAGGTGCGGCGTGGCTTCGTCCCGGTGAATGCTGGCTGTGACGATGCGATCCGCTCCGTACTTGTCGGCCAGCCATTGAAGGGATCGCTGGAAGAACGCCTTTTCCTGTTCTGGTGTCGCCTTAGCGAACCACTCAGGGCTGGCTGTCATCACGTATTCGACGGCCAAAACCGCGTCTTTGCGCCGTTTCTCTGGCAGCAAAGCCCGCAATTTGCCCATCGCCTCATCCGTGGTTTTCGCGCCCAGGTGCTGATTGTTGGGTGTGCGCTCCTGGTCAGCATTGTGAGTCTCGCGCTCCCGGTAGCAATGCTGCATCGAGGCCGCCACTGACCCCATGTTGGCGAGCTTCTTTGCCCGCATGATTGCGTATGCCATACCATCCCCAATCCGCTGAAATGCCGCCTAGCTCCGCTGGGCCACTTCCTTGAAGTGTACTCACTAGACTTTGCTTCGCAAAGATCGTTCGAAAAGCCAAGGCAAGAGCAAGCCCCAACCTGTTCGCCCGCAAGCGGAGCGCGCAGGCCGAAGGCGCGGCGTGAAGGAGCGAAGCAGCCGTACACCGATCCACACCCTTGCGAGGTAGTGGACGGCGCACAGCGACTGGAAGGCCGCTGGATCTCAACCAAAGATCGCGGTGCGTGACCCACCGTCCTAACGCGCTTCGCTTGTTGGGCGCCAGCCAGCACAGCGCCCTTCGGTCACTGCACTGGCTGTCACCTTGAGCTAGAGAACAGCCTGATTCTTTGAATCTGGGAAGCAAGATCACAGGCACAGCAAGATCAAGATCTAGAACGCGGTTTAGATCATAAGAAGGGGTAATTTAAAAACCCTTTTAAATCAATGAGTTGCGAGGGGGGGGTAGCTCACCCTAGATGAGCTACCCCTAGCTCACCCTAGATGAGCTACCCCTAGCTCATTTGGTGATACATATCGTCCTTGCGTGTACGATATCGTCCACTGTAATGTCTCGTATCGTCCAAAATTTTAAGGGCTGCGTTGTGCCAGAGAAAGACGTTAGGGGAACATGGGTCCAGACCGAGCGTGCCGCTCATGAGGCGTGGTCAGCACTCATCGGACGGAAGCCTAAAGCAGCTCAGCTGATGCACCTGCTGGTCGCCAACATGGGCAAAGACGCAGCGGTCGCCACCAGCCAAGCCACGCTGGCATCCCTCATGAATGTGAGCCTCAACACAGTCAAACGAGCGCTTGCCGTCCTCGTCGAAGAGCACTGGATTGAGGTTGTGCGCGTTGGCAGCGAGCGTGGTGGGGTAAACGTCTACGTTGTTAACCGGCGGGTCGCTTGGGCTGACAAACGTGACAACCAGCGCTATGCGGCCTTTGACGCCCGTATTTTGGTCAGAGAGGCCGAACAGGATGCGCCCATCGCAGATGATCGCCCCCCACTGCGTCAACTGCCGTCCCTCTCTCCGGGAGATATGCAGCTGCCACACGGCGATGGGCTGCCACCACCTTCTCAGCCATCGCTGGTCGACGCTGACCTTCCAAGCTTGGAAATCCCAGACCCTTGGGCAGAAGAGCGCATCGAACTGGCGAGGCGTGATGCTGCCGGGACTCCAAGGGCCTTCCCGGGGCATCCAATCGAGGGTTAACCCATGAGTCAGAACAACCCACCGGGCTCAGAGCCCCATTTCATCGAGATCGGCGACGCAGACGACATCCCGTTGCCGCTTCCCATTTTCGTAACCCGACAGGGTGTAGATCGTTCCCACGATGACGCCATGCGAAAGGTCTTACAGGCCGATCCAGCCTACGCAGCGGAGCTCCGGGTCGTTCTCACTACTGAGGGCGCCACCGACGAACTCGCGATCCTTGATCGATACACCTCTGGCGAGCGGCTGCAACGGTTGGAGGCAGTGGACTTTGCTCGCGCATCGGTAGGACTGGAGGGCTTTAAGCCCTCCGTAGAGGATGAAGAGCTCGCCAGGGCTTTCATGGAGGGTGAAATTACCCTCGACGAATTCATCAAGCGATCCATTGAATCAACGTGATTGCCCGCGCTCTGGCCTGCTCATGGGCTTATCGCGGTTGATCGCCTTCGCCTGCTCCTTGGCCTTGGCATTCTCGACCTGAAATGTCATGGCCACCCTCAGTACTTGGGTCACTTGGTCCTTGGTAAGCCCCT
>NZ_JBJGEJ010000037.1:0-2476 GCF_045062345.1 Pseudomonas sp. 2024-210
TATTTTTTTAAGTTATATTTTGCATCTTACCCTATTTTTAACGGGTTTTCCTGTTTTCTGTTCTGCTTGCTCAAAAAGTTGATTTAAAAGCTCAATTTGCTCTTCTGGTAAGTTTAAGCCTGTTAGTTTATCAATTGTTTGCTCAATCCTGTTTTCCTGCCTTTTCTCTTGTTTTTCATCTGTTATATTAACCGCCTCAATCCATTTGAGTATCTGGTTATTTAGCATAGCTGAATACTTCGCTAGGCCTTTCGCCCTTGCTACTTCCAGATTAAGCTTTTCCGCTTCTAATCCGACTTTCTTTAATGCTTTCTCAGCTTCCTTCTGCTGGATCTGCCATTTCTCTTGCCGTGGTCCTAGATTAGTCTGTAATGGCTTGTAGGCAGACACGTCCAGCCCACAGCGGGCAAGGGTTGAGGCGGTAAAGGCTGCTTTTACTACCCCTATGGTGCCTTTCTGGTCCAGTGCCTTTAATGACCTGCCGTTAATGATTCTGGACACTACAAGATTTAAATGCGGGTTATCCTGCTCGTGGACGTTTGCAAATATCTTCCCTTTAAAATCATTAACTTCGATACCTAACTTTTTGGCGAGTTCTTTTAGTATATCGTTCGTTATTGACTTCCATTGTTCCGGCGTTGGTTTTTGAACTGATTGAGGCAATCCAAAAACGAAGCTCTGGGCATAACTTTGGACTGGCCTCCCTCCCTTTTTCTGGGAATTGCCCATATCCAAACTTACCGCTTCATTTGATACACTTCTTATAAAGTTTTCAATGTTGTTATATATCGGGGTAATAGCGGTAGTATTCGAGTGATTAGGATGCTTACTATCAATTAAATATTTACCGTATTTAATGATGCCGTTGTGCTTGTCCTTCACTCGCTCACTTCGAACGAACCAGTTCTTAATTGTCATTGTAATTTAATTTGTTATCTCTTATAGATATACCATATCAAATTACGAATACAAGTTAATGAACTTAGTCTGTTATCAATTCAAGATAGGACAACCCTACGGGTTGACGGCTTCGCCTTCCTACTTGTTCAGGTCTGCGACCCGAAACCCGCTAAATCAAAAGCCCAGCCCCTCAAAAAGCTTGACCATTCGGTCAACCATTTTGACCGGCTTCGATAGCCCGTTATAGGGCATTCCCTTACACGGTTATGAGGCGGTGGCTTACACAGATAACCCAAGACCAAGGCAGCTTGTCTGCCGCAGCATGTCGAGGGTTGGGGGCACGTTTGGGAGGATTTTCGAAAAGGGGATTTCCCTTTCGTTTGGAGGTTCCGTAGTGGAAATTGTAAAAGCCTATATCAGATAATAGCCCGCAGGGTGCTCGTGTCTCTGGGCAGGGTTTCCCCCTTCTCACCCTTCCAACCTGTTCCGCCAGTTATAAACCGTTTTCTGGCTTGCCCCTGTGATTGCGATTACTTCTTCAATGGTCATACCAGCAGTCAGTAGCTCAATGCCCTGTTCCCTGCGTGTTTTCCCTTTCAATGCACCGCGATAGGCTTGGATCTCTGGGGTGTGCGTTTTGGCAACGTAATGCTCAAAATCCCCTTGCGTAATCCGCTTGTGTGTCCATTTCGCCACGCTGACAGCGGTAGCCTTCACTTCACTAAACGGAAGAGGCTTTGAGAAATTTAGGTTGATACCTTGGGCACGGGTCAAACAAGCGTCTAACCACTGTTTGTAGGCAGGCCAGCCCTGTCGAATGGCTCTATACGACCAGTTGCGTAGCTCTTCGAAAAGCGTGCAATTCCTGCCCAGCCCGTAGTCAGCAACGACCTTTTTCTTCTGTGCTGGGGTTTTGAGATCGAGATAGTCAGCCAGCTCACCCAGCTCGTAAGGCTCTGTGTGCCATTCTGCGACCTGCCAGTGCTTGTTCAGGGGATTCTTTACAATCAGCCCGGAATAGCCTCTATCGGCTTCCAGAAGCTCACACAGGGCGTTTTCCACAGCTGCGGCATAGCGAAGGGGGGCAATTCGTCCGTCTGGGGCTGTGCGGACTGCTGTGGCGAGGCCATACAGTGCATGGGCATGCCCGTTTTCTGGGTTTTTGACGGTTATGTTTGGAGCAGGGGCTCCACGGTCAGACCAATCAATTGACGCACCCTGACGGTCAATATCGAACGCAAGCCATAACATATGGGTTGGCCCGTTGTGTTGTATGTATTTAGCCTTTCTTGCAATTTCTGCTTTGGCTATGTTTAAGCCATTAGTCAGGTCATCTGTATAATATGGCTTTTTTGGCAATGTGCTTGAAAAAAGTTGTAGCTGTGTCATAATGTCCCTATGTCCTCCCCCCTGTATCTTCTGGTCGCCAAACTTTCAGATGCAGGGGGGTATTTTTTTAAGTTATATTTTGCATCTTACCCTATTTTTAACGGGTTTTCCTGTTTTCTGTTCTGCTTGCTCAAAAAGTTGATTTAAAAGCTCAATTTGCTCTTCTGGTAAGTTTAAGCCTGTTAGT
>NZ_JBJGEJ010000038.1:0-2466 GCF_045062345.1 Pseudomonas sp. 2024-210
TGCCGTTCGTGCCCGCAAACGGCATGGCAGGCCATCAGCCCTCCATCAAGCGCTGGGGGGAACGTCAGCAAATACACACCCGTCGCGCCACCCTGCGCGATTACGATTTTGAGCGGCCCCATGTCACGCTGGAAGAGGACTTTCTCAGCGGCCTGCCCGGCACCGTGGATGCCCACGCGCACCTTGAAGAGTACACCTATGCGGCCCACGCCTTGCCTGAACGTCAGCGTCAACGGCAGGTGCAGCGCACGCTGGAGCGTCTGCAAGTGGGCGCGCGGGTCGTCGATGGCACCAGTGATGAACCGTGTTTGCGGTCAGGGCATGTGCTGACGCTTGAAGGCCATCGGCGTTACAGCCCCAAGGACCTGTGGCTGTTGACCCACATTCACCACGAAGGCTATCAGCCGCAGGTGTTGCAAGAACAAGCGGGCAGCGCCCTGGATTGGCCGAGTGCGGACTTTCAGGGCTATCGCAACACCTTTGAAGCCATCCCCGGCGAGGTGGTCTTCCGCCCGCAGCTTGAGCATCCCAAGACCCTGGTAGTGACCGGCCAGACCGCGGTGGTCACCGGCCCGCCCGGCGAAGAGATCTTTTGTGATGCCTTTGGCCGGATAAAAGTGCGCTTCCATTGGGACCGCAGCGGCATCGACGACGACAACAGCAGTTGCTGGTTGCGCACCGTCAGCAGTTGGGCGGGGCATCAATATGGCAGCCAGACCCTCCCGCGCGTGGGCATGGAAGTGATTATTTTATTCCTGGAGGGGGATTGCGACCGGCCGGTTCTGCATGGCGCGCTGCATAACAAAACCCACACCGTGCCTTACGAGTTGCCGACGCATAAAACCCGAAGTGTCTTCAAAACCCTCAGCTCGCCGGGAGGCGGTGGCTCCAATGAACTGCGCATCGAAGACCGCAAGGGTGCGGAACACATTTATGTACACGCCGAACGCGACCTGCTGGCCCAGGTCAAGCATGACCACACCCTCGAAGTCGGTCACGAGCAGCGCAGCCAGATCCATGGCAGTCGCTACAGCCAGCTCAATGCCGACGAGCATCACCACGTCACGGGCGAGCGCAAGGTGCAACTGTTGAGCAACGACCACCTCACCGTGGCCGGCAACAGCGTTAACAGCACCGGGCAGGTGTTTAAGGTCATGGCCGGTCAGCAAGTCCATCTGCAGGCGGGCGCCGAGGTGGTCATCGACGCGGGGGCCAGCCTGACCCTGAAAGCGGGTGGGCAGCACATTGTGATTTCCAGTGACGGGATCTTCAGCAGCGCTTTGATCCTGCCCGGCGGCACGCCGGTCAGCGGTGCAGCCCTCGAGCCGGCCTTGCCCGGGCTGGCGGGGGAGACGCCCAAAGCCACCGCCGCGCGGTTGCTCGAATTGATGGACACGCAAGGTGTTGGCGACAGTGCCGCCCCGCAGACGCCACCTCAGACCCCGTCTGAAGTGTGCAAAGACTGCCTGCAGCGCGCCAGTGAGCAGGTGCAGGCCGTAGTTGCTCGTTGACTGCTCGTTCAGGCGGTTAAGCGTCGTGTCGCCAAAGCGCATTAATGACGTCCGTGAATCAAGGAGTTTTTATGTATCTGGATGCAAGCGAGTGGTCTAAACACCTGCGAAGCAAAGCACAGCGCCTGGAGCTGACACATCTGGACGTGCTGATCGATGGGACACTGTTCAGTGAGTTGCAGCGTGAATCGCTCGCCGCCCTTGACCCCCAACCGTTGCAGGCACTGTTGTTTGAGCAGACCCCCGAGCATGCAAGCACGTTGCTGGGGCCATTGCTGGTCCGTCTGCAACTGTACGAAGAAACGCATACGCAATGGTTGAACGCGTTCACGCATCAATCCTACAAAACAGCAGGTGCGCTGAACCTGTTGAGTCGCTGGGCGTTTCCTGAACTGGCCGCGCATTTGCGCGACTGTACGCAAGCGCAGTGGAGCAAAGGGGCCCGCACGGGCATTTTGCGTTATTACGATTCACGGCTGTTTGGCACCGTCAGCCTCATGCTTGATCCCCCTCAACGCCAGTATTTTCATGCCCCGGTCATTGAATGGTTATGGCTAAGCCGCGATGGCCGGGTTCGTACGGTAGTGGGGAATCCTTCCGCCCCCGGCGATATCCCGACGTCCGTGCTGAGCCTCAGTGATGAGCAGATGGGTTATATGCAGGCCTGGACCTTGGCCGAGCAGTGGCACCTCGAGCACAGAGCATCGGGTCGTCATGGTTTTACAGCGTTCGAAGACTGGCTACACGTGCTGTTCGAAGGCCATCTGGCGGTGCGTCGTGAGCGCGTGCAGGACGCCGACAGAGAGGCGTTTGTTAAACAATGGCTGGCCACCAACACCCCCAGGAACATGCTTGATGACGGGCGCTCGTTATGAAGCACTGTCTGCCAGTAGCGCTATTGGTCAGCGGGTTGCTGCAAGGTTGCATTGAGTCGCGGCCGACGATGTTGGGGGCT
>NZ_JBJGEJ010000040.1:0-1253 GCF_045062345.1 Pseudomonas sp. 2024-210
CGGCAAATGTCTTTCAGGCAGGCATATTCAAGGGTGAAGGCAAAACCGGCCTGCTGACTGAGTTGCGGGTCGAGGTACCAGGCATTTTTGTGAAAGCTGCAGGTCGTGGTCAGCGCCACGCGGTCGGCGGTGATGCGCTCCAGCAGGTCGTTCCAGCGAGCGAGGCCTGTGCGGTGGGCCAGCAGGTCGCGGTCCATGGCTTCGCGGTCGATCAAATCATTAACGCCGCGTTGGCCGAATTTGGCACCGTACAAAATCTCACTAATTCGTTTGCCATGAATTTTGCCAAGCGCAATTAGAGCCTCGAAGTGCTTCTTGATATAAAGCTCGGGGGATAAACGAAAGTGCGTAGGCGTGTAATAACGTCTATCTACATCCTCAAGCGCACGGAGTGCATGCTCATAGACCGCACCACCTGAATGAGCAGCGCCAATCGCCTGAGCCTCTGCCCTTTCGCGCAACACCTGCAAATCCGCTGGCACCGGACTGCCCGCTGGCGGGGTCATCAGCCCGCCCTTGTTGACGTATTCCAGCATCGCCGCTTTGGTCACGCCTCGGTCCAGCTCAGGCATGTTCTCCAGCTCGGCAAACATGGCCTTGATCGCCGGGTCATCGGTTGCTCCGGCCAGCACCGACACATCGGGGTCACTCAGTTGGCTGAGGGATTCGATGTAGCAGGCCAGCAGGTAATCGCGTTCGTTGTGGCCATCCTGCGCGCCGTCATTGCCGCCGCCCTTGGCCCAGTCACCGACCCAGCCGGCGACCTTATCTTGATAGTTGGCCAAGTCGCGCAAGACGCCCAAGGTGTCATCGAGCACCAGGTACAACGTGTCGAAGTAGTACTCCGGGCGGATAGGGCCATTGAGACGAGCAACAGAGTAGTAGCTGAAACGCGGCGGGTTTTCCCACAGGTAAGGAAGGCGTTCGTGCACGGGTAACTCGGCCTGCAAACGGCGCCGCTCACTGAAGGCGGCGTGCTCGGCCAATGACGCATTAGCCCCCAGATGAGCCTGCTCCTCCTCGACCCGTTCGGTGGCGTACTCCGCCAGCCATCGCTCGACCATTGACTCTGTCAGCAGGTGCTTGGCGCCTTTGACGCAGTCCGCCTGACTCAGGTCCACGGCCTGCATAAAGTGATTGCGCTCGGCGGGATCATTAATCACTTGCCGGCATTTATTGGCTGACCATTGCACCTCGGCATACCCGACATACAAGGTGCTGGTTTTGGGGAAGATCAACGTCGGCGAATGGAT
>NZ_JBJGEJ010000041.1:0-1247 GCF_045062345.1 Pseudomonas sp. 2024-210
TTGATCTTGCCCAGCAACCGTGGACACAGTTTCAAGCACTCATCCGGGCCTCGTAGGCTTGCGGGCTGATGTGCCCCAGCGTGCTATGTCGCCGCTGGCGGTTATAGTCGGTTTCGATGTATTCAAACACGGTTTCACGCATCTGGGCGCGGCTCATGAAGCGCTCGCCATGGATGCATTCGACCTTCAGGCTGTGGAAGAAGCTCTCCGCACACGCATTATCGTAGCAGTTGCCTTTCGCGCTCATACTGCATCGCAGCTGATGAGCGCGGATTAGACCCTGATAAGCCGTTGAGCAGTACTGACTGCCGCGGTCGCTGTGTACGATCACTCCCTTTGGCTGCTTTCGCCGCCACAGCGCCATGTGCAGAGCATCGCAGGCCAGGTCAGCCGTCATGCGTTCGCTCATGGCCCAGCCGACCACCATGCGCGAGTACAGATCAATGATTACGGCGAGATACAGCCAGCCCTCGTCCGTGTGCAGGTAGGTGATGTCGCCCACCCATTTCTGATTGGGTGCTGATGCTGTGAAGTCTTGCTTGAGCAGGTTCTCTGCCACCGGGAGCGAGTGTCGGGAGTTGGTTGTGGCCTTGAACTTCTTGGCCGCCTTGGCGCGTAAGCCTTGTCGCTGCATCGAGGCTGCAACCGTCTTGCGATTACAGCGCAGCCCGGCTTCCCACAGGTCATGGCACAGCCGCGGGGCGCCACTGCGGCCCTTACGGGCGTTATACGCTTGCGCGACCCGCTGATCCAGCTCGGCCCGTTGCTGGTGGCGTGTGGATGGCTCGCGTGAGCACCAGGCGTAGAAACCACTGCGGGCGACACCCAGAACACGGCACATGGCTTTCACCGGAAACGCTGGGGCATGTGTCCTCATGAAGGCGTACTTCACTTGAGGCTCTTCGCAAAGTACGCCGCGGCCTTTTTTACGATGGCCAGTTCTTCGGCTTGCTCGGCCAGGAGCCGCTTGAGGCGGGCGTTTTCGTCGGCCAGTGACTGTTCGCGCTCACTGCTGCTCAGGGTCTGCTGCTGCTTACTGCGCCAGCCATAGAGCTGAGACGCATGAAGACCAAGCTGTTCGGCCGCTTTACTAACGCCAATTCGCTCGGCCAGCGCCAACGCTTCATTCTTGAAGGCTTGGGAGTGACGGGTACGGTTCTGTTTCATCGGGGTAGCGGTTCTTGCCATGGTTCACCTCGTTGCAGTTTATCGCTTAACGGGGTGTCCACTCGTGCTGGGCAAGATCA
>NZ_JBJGEJ010000042.1:0-1059 GCF_045062345.1 Pseudomonas sp. 2024-210
CGTAGTGGCGCTGGCTGCCGTCGGGGAGTCGTTCGCCGGTCAGTTGGCCGAGGGTGTTCCAAGTCAGTTTGTGGTAGCTGTCGTCGGGGTGCTGGATGAGCGTGATTTTGCCTTGCGGGCTGTAGGTATAGCGGGTGATGTGGCCATCGGGGTCGGTCTGGCGGGTGATGTCGCCCTGGGCGTTGCGCTCGTAGTACCACTGCGCCTTGCCACGCCTGATTTTGCGCACATGGCCGTCGAGGTAGCTGTAGTAGGTGGGTTCGTCCTGAGGCGGGATCAGTGCCGTGATGAGTCCGCTTTCGTTGTACTGGTATTCGGTCACCGCGCCGAGAGGGTCTTTTTCGGCGATCAGGCGGCCTTGTTCGTCGTAGATTTTTTGATGGGTGGCGCCGTCCGGGTCGGTCTGGCTGACGAGGCGGGCGTTGCTGTCGTGTTCGTAGATGTGTCGGCTGCCGTCCTGATGGTGGACGGTGACGGTGCCGGCGTCGTCCCATTCGTAGCGGGCGTGCATTTGCCCGAAGTTGTTCCAGTGGCGGATGCAGCGCGCCTGTTTGCCACGGTGTTGCCACTCCCAGTAAAACGTCGCGCCACCGGCCAGTTGCCGTTCCTGGATGACGTGGTCGGCGTCGTAGCGGTAGTGTTCGGTTTCTTGCAGGGCGTTGGCGGCGCCGATCAGTTGGCCCGCGTCGTTGTAGGTGTAGGAGATGGCAGTGTGCAGGGTGGTCCAGCGTTCTAAACGCACGCGGTGTTTGGCGTAGTGCTCGTCGGAGCGTTCGATGAACTCGCGGCTGTGGTCGTAGTACTGGTAGTCGACGGCGCACAGTCGGTTGTTGTGGTAGCGCAGCATCAGGGCGCGTTCGAACTTGTCTTCGATACGGTGCAGGCGGCCGTCACGATGGGTGATGGTCAAGCGGTTGCCGTAAGCGTCGCTGATGGCGATCAGTTTGAAGTGCTGAAAGTGGTAGAAACGGCGGGTTTTGCCCGCTTGGGCGAGGATCAGTTCGCCGTCTTTTTCCCCCAGGTAAATTGCGGCGCGGGCCAGGCTGTTGGTGATGGCCG